>PKSW01000189.1 GCA_002869465.1 Marinilabiliales bacterium | reverse complement strand
TGATTATGGCTTGTTCATGCTTCATATTGGTGATGGAACACCTTTAAGCGGCAATTTTAATTCTATTGACTGGAGTCTTGGAAATCACTCTGTGAAAGTAGAAGTTGATCCTAACGGAGGATATGCCTATGTGAATATGGGAACCAGCCAGTTGACCAGCGCCCCTTATGCCCTGTATGGCGAAGATGAGGATGCCGATCCGGATAACGAATTGCAAACACTTTCCATCGTTGGTAATGACCTTACCATTAGTGATGGGAACACAGTCACACTTCCGGGTGGCGGGGGAACATCACTGTGGGAACAAAATGGTAGCGATATATATTACGTTTATGGAAATGTTGGAATTGGTACCAACACGCCGGAAAAGGAATTTCATTTATTTAAAGGACCAGGAGCTGGTGGCGGAGGATACTTAAGTACTATAAATGCCATTATTGAAGATGATTTTAATGCTTATCTTGAATTTAATGGGTCAAGCTGGGCAGGTATAACTTTTAACGCACAAAATGCAAGTATTCATGCCGGTTATTTTTACAACTATACCAATGACCGTCTTATGTTAAGAAGCGGGGGGGAAGATAACAGGATGGTAGTAGATGCAGATGGAAATGTAGGCGTTGGAATAGAGAATCCGCTCATTAAGTTTCAGGTCAATGAATCAGCAAGCGACGGTGTGTTAGGAAGTGATTTAGGTATAATGTACAGCCCCACCCAAACGCTTTCTCCAGCTGTTCTGGGCTGGTCAGAAAATAATACCGCGCAAATCTCTTCCGGTGTATTGGGCCACTCTTATTCAACAACTTCATTGTATAACGAAGGTGTATTTGCAGAAGGTGGCGGTGGTTCCGTCAACAATTACGGGGTTTATGGAGTAGGAATGGCTGGAACCGGAACAGGTTATAACGTTGGCATATACGGTGATGACGATGGATCTGGAGCTAATAACTTTGCCGGTTATTTCAGCGGTGATGTGCAAGTTGCCGGAACGTTATCAAAATCCGGAGGTTCATTCAAAATTGACCATCCTCAGGACCCTGCCAACAAATACCTGATACACAGTTTTGTTGAAAGCCCTGATATGATGAACATATACAATGGCAATGTGATTACCGATGCCAGTGGCTATGCCATAGTGGAATTACCTTCCTATTTTGATGCACTGAACATTGAATTCAGGTATCAGTTAACTGTGATTGGTGAGTTTGCCCAGGCAATCGTAAAAGAAGAAATTTCTGGCAATCAATTTACCATCCAGACGGATAAACCAAATGTGAAGGTCAGTTGGCAGGTTACAGGAATTAGAAATGATGCGTGGGCACAAGAAAATCGAATTAAAGTTGAGGTGACAAAGGAAGGGATTGAAAAAGGTAGGTATATCCATCCTGAACTATTCGGCAAATCAGCTGATCAGGGTTTGACAGTTGGTATTCCTCATGAAGAACATCCACAACATATAGAAGCTCCGATACAAGAAAAAACTACAGATTCGAGTACTATACAGGAATAAATTAGCCGTTTGATGAATAACCAAACAGAGCACAAACCCATAGTTTGTGCTCTGTTACTTTCTATAACTGCAATTAAGAATTATGTAGAATGATTACTAACCATATTTAAAAAATATGGCCGTCTTTATATTTTTTAAACTGTGAGCTTATTTATGATACCTGATGTAGAATAACCCTCCAAATAATCAATGGTCACAATTTCACCCCCTTTGGCTTTTACTATATCGAAGCCAACAATATCTTCAGGCTTGTAATCGCTGCCTTTCACCAGCACATCAGGCTGTACCTGTTTGATCAGTTCGTAAGGTGTGTCTTCGTCAAATAAAACCACGGCATTTACAAACTGCAGGGACGCAATGATGGAGGAACGGCTGTTTTCATCCGTAATGGGACGGCTTTCTCCTTTTAACCTCCTGACCGAATCATCTGTATTTACACCGATGATCAAGATGTCGCCCAGATCTTTCGCTTTGCTGAGATAATCAATATGACCCAGGTGCAGCAGGTCGAAACAACCATTGGTAAAAACAATTTTTTTACTTTGAAACCGCCAGATGGCCAGTTGGTTTTCCAGTTTTTCGCGATCAAATATTTTTGCCTGTACCCGTTCGAGATTATTCATTGAGTGGTTTTTGTTTTTTTGAAAATACGCCAATTAAAAAATAGGATGCAGCTCCTGCCAAAATATTCAACAGGGTTTGCCCAGCATGCGAAATGGTAGCAAACGACATGGCTGCATTGGCTTCTACCTGGTATAATTCGGTTAAAGTTACTTTTACAATATAGTGATAAGCTCCAATACCCCCTGGCACGGGTGCCACAATACCCAAACTGCCAATGGCCAATACGGTTAAAGCGTCTATAAAAGTTAATTGACTGGTTTCGGGCAACACGAAAAAGGGCAAATAGACCATCAGCGCATAAAACAGCCAGATTAAAAATGTGTACACCAGGAACAATCCCTTTTGGGGCATTCTTTTGATGGTTTTGATGCCATTCCAAAGGCCATCTAAAAACCTTCTTAGGGGATCGTACAGTTTGTGGGCTTTGATTTTTTCGCGAAATAGCCAGACAAAATATATCAGCACTCCAAAAACCAGAAACAATATACCCGCGAAAATCAGGATACTGTAAATATTCGTAAAAAGGGATTCGAAAAAAGGGCCAAAGTTGCGCTGCATGAAATCTCCCAGCAGGCCCAATTGAAAAATGGTAACTAAAAAGATCAGCAATGCCAGCACCACAAGATCAAATATTCGTTCAGAGATCACCGTTCCAAATAAGGTATTAAATGGTATTTTTTCCTTTTTAGAAAGTACACCACACCTGGCAAATTCACCCATGCGAGGAACAGCCGTATTGGCCAGGTAACCGATCATAACGGCAAAAAATGTGGATGATAAACGGGTTTTATAGCCCAGCGTATTGATGAGCAGGTTCCACCGCAAAGCCCTGAAAACATGCGAAACAAGGGCAAAAAACAGGGCGATGAACAGCCATCCGTAAGTAGCCTGCTGAATGTCTTTCCAGATAGCCGACAGATCAAGGTTACGCACACTTAACCACAGCAGTAATAAGCCAATGCCTAAAAAGAAAAGGTATTCAATAACAGAAATGATTCTTTTCCTGAGCATACGCTGCCGTTCTTACTTTACGCTGTTGTTCTCATCAGGAAAAATGATGGTGGGTTTGAAGGTTTTGGCCTTCTCAAAATCCATGCTGGCATAAGATACAATGATGATATAATCGCCAACAGCTACTTTGCGGGCAGCAGCTCCATTCAAAGAAATGATACCCGAACCTCTTTTTCCCGTTATAACATACGTATCGAGGCGTTCACCATTGGTGATATTATAAATGCTTACCCTTTCATTCTCAATTAAGTTGGCTGCCTCCATCAAATCTTCATCAATGGCAATGCTTCCGATATAGTTTAAATCGGCCTGAGTAATTTTAGCTCTATGGATCTTCGATTTTAATACTTCTATGTTCATGATCCTTGTGTATTGGAGGGCAAAATTATTAAATAAATCTAATATTGTCTATTAATCTCACGTTACCGAGGTAAACAGCCATAAATCCCATGGTGCCTTTGTATTGATTCCAGCTATGCACAGGCTGCAAATTTGTATCGTCGGCAATTTCAAAATAATCCAGTCTGAAGGTGCCTTTTTTGTCAAATTCACCGGCCAGCCATTTTTTCAATTCATCAGGATTTAATGCCGGTATCCTGGTTTTTGCCGCCTGTAAAGTTTGAAAAATAAATGGGGCTAATTTTCTTTCTTCTTTCGTTAATCGTTCGTTCCTGGAACTCATGGCCAGTCCATCCGTTTCCCTAACAATCGGGCAGGGGATGATCTCCACCGGTTGCTTTGTTTGTTTTACCAGTTGCTGAATAATGGCCAGCTGCTGAAAATCTTTTTCGCCAAAATAAGCCCTGTCGGGATGTACAATATCAAATAGTTTCCTGACCACGATGGCCACCCCGTTGAAATGTCCTTTCCTGCTGGCACCTTCCATAACGGTTTCCAACGCGCCAAAATCATAATTTAGATGCTCTTCTTCAGGGTACATTTCTTCT
>PKSW01000367.1 GCA_002869465.1 Marinilabiliales bacterium | reverse complement strand
CTTTGTCATGCGGAGAGAGCGGGATTCGAACCCGCGATACCCTTTTGGGGTATACACGCTTTCCAGGCGTGCCTCTTCAGCCACTCGAGCACCTCTCCATTTAAAAAACAAGAGGCCAAAAGTATAAAATTCTTGTAAATGCCTGCCATTTAAAAGATTTTAGAACTTATTTAAATAACGAAACAATTCTTCGAAAATTTTATCCATACTATTCCATCTCACCACGCAATGGTTTATTTATAAGTTGGATGGTTTCATCCAGGCTTAATTCTTTACCCAAAATATACATGAGTTTTGTAATGGCAGCTTCTGTTGTTATGTCTTTCCCACTGAGCACTCCTATTTCTTTTAAAGTAGCACTGGTTTCATATTTGCCTTGCTCTACTGAACCCGTCAGACACTGTGTTACATTTAAAATAATCAGCCCTTTTTCAATTGCTGTTTTAAATGCATCAATAAACCATGGGCTAAGCGGGGCATTACCGGTCCCAAAAGACTCCAGTACCACTGCCTGTAAACCTCTCATTTTCAAAATACTGCTCACATATGCTTCGGTTAATCCCGGAAAGAGTTTCAGAACGGCCACATTTCTGTTGAGCTTTGTGTGTACTTTCAGATTTTTAAAATTCGGTTTCAGGAGTTTTGATGTATTGTATTTGATGTACACACCTACTTCAGCGAGTAATGGATAGTTGGCTGAAATAAACGCGTTGAAATTTTCAGCATTGTATTTTACTGTCCGGTTGCCTCTCATGAGCCGGTTTTCGAAATACACACAAACTTCAGGAACAAGAGGTGTATTATCTTCTTTCGCAGCGGCTATTTCAATGGCGGTGATAAAGTTTTCCCGTCCATCGGTTCGCAATTCTCCGAGCGGTAATTGCGAACCCGTGAGGATAACCGGCTTATTCAGGTTTTCCAGCATAAAACTTAAAGCTGAAGCCGAATAAGCCATGGTATCTGATCCATGGAGAATAACAAAACCATCATATTGCTCATAATTATGGGCAATTATTTCAGCCATCATCACCCATTCGTCAGGTCCAATACTGGACAAATCCAGCAATGGATCAAAACAATGGAAATCCAATTTATACCGGAACTTTCTTAGTGTAGGAATATGTTCATAGACCTTATCAAAATTAAACGGTCTTAAAGCATTCGTTTGCTCATCCCTGATCATACCGATTGTTCCACCGGTATAAATGATCAAAATGGAAGTTTCTTCTGTCATCTTCTGATTAGATTTTAAGCTTAAAAACTGATGCTGCGCTCGCTGTCGTAATTTCAGCAACTTCTGTTAATGATAAACCCTTTATATCCGCCAGTTTTTCGGCAATATGCAATAGGTTTTTACTTTCATTCCTTTTTCCCCTGAAAGGAACAGGCGAAAGAAAGGGGGCATCGGTTTCGAGAACAAAATGTTCCATGGGAATATCTTTGACAACCTCTGCCAAACCGGCATTTTTAAATGTAAGTATACCGCCCAGACCCATTTTAAAACCAAGTTCCACAATTTTTTCTGATTCTTCTAGGGTGCCGGTAAAACAGTGAAATATGCCATTCAGCGCTGACGTCTTTTCTTCTTTGACAATCTGATATATTTCTTCAAAAGAGTCGCGCATATGAATGGAAACCGGTAATTCAAATTGTTTGGCCCACTTTAATTGTCTGCGGAAGGCTTCTTTTTGTTGTTCTTTAAAAGTTTTATCCCAATACAGATCAATCCCAATTTCTCCGATGGCAACATAGTTGGACGATCGAAGTTCATTTTCAATCATTTCCAGCTCTTTTTCAAAATCAGCTTTAACAGATGTAGGATGCAAGCCTACCATCGACAGGCAATTATCAGGATAGAATTCACTTAATTTTTTCTGATCTTCAAATGTCTCACTGTCAATGCGCGGCAACAGCATATATTTAACACCTGATTCAATGGCTGAATCAACTACTTCACGCCAGTCCATATCAAAATCATCCAGGTACAAATGGGTGTGTGTATCTACTAAAATCATGTGACAAAAATACGCTAATTTTGTCACGAAGAAATTTGATGATCATGCCAAGAATATGTGTTTTTTGTGGTTCGAGTATGGGTTACCGTGATGAATATAAAACAGCAGCCAGAGAACTAGGCTTGTTTTTATCTGACAATGGTATCGGGCTTGTTTATGGTGGTGCCAACGTGGGATTGATGAAGGTGATTGCCGATACCATGTTATCGAAAGGTGCCGAAGTTATTGGCGTCATGCCCCATCATCTTGTGAACAGGGAGGTAGCACACGCAAAATTAACCGAAATGATCATTGTGGATACCATGGCTGAGCGTAAAGAGCAAATGGTGACCCTTTCTGATGGTTTTATTGCGTTACCGGGTGGGTTCGGAACACTTGATGAATTATCGGAGATCTTAACTTTTAACCAACTGCGTATAAGCGATAAACCCCTGGGTATTTTAAACATATCAGGTTATTTTGACCATTTGCTACGTTTTTTTGATCACGCGGTAGAGGAAGGATATGTGCGCGAAGAACACCGGAGCAACCTGATCGTTTCGGAAAATATAAGCGATTTAGTGCAATTCATGCACCAATATAAACCGCTTACCATGGGGAAGTGGATTGAAGATATACTTGATGAAAGCAACCATTTATAAAACACGATTATGCTTGTAATTGGCGTAACAGGCACGCTGGGTGCCGGAAAAGGAACCATCGTTGACCATTTGGTGAATGAACATGGGTTTCAGCATTATTCTGTGAGGCAATACCTGCTGAATGAGATTGAAAAACAGGGTCTGCCAGCCAACAGGGATAGTATGGTCATTGTTGCAAATACTTTAAGGGCGGAGCACACACCTCATTTTATTATATCCGAATTATTCGACCGGGCCATTCATGAAGGCAAAGATGCAGTGATCGAAAGCATAAGAACACCGGGGGAAGTGGACTTTCTTCGGCAACAGGACCAGTTTTTATTACTAGCTATTGATGCAGATCCCTATTTAAGATATGAACGCATTAAAAGCCGGAAATCAGAAACGGATGATATTGATTTTGCTACTTTTATTGAGAACGAAAAACGGGAAATGACCACATTAGACCCCAATAAGCAAAACCTGCAGAAGTGCATACAGATGGCAGATATTAAATTCATAAATAACGGTACTATTAAAGAATTAATTTACCAGGTCGATGAAAAACTATTCGGAGGCTGAAAAAGGCAATTTCCAGCGATCGAATATTATATTGCTATCGCTGACGCACCTTTTACACGATATTTACTCTTCCTTTCTCGCCCCGCTTCGTCCATTATTGATTGAAAAATTCGGCATAACGCTCGCTGTAGCTTCATTATGGGACTTGTTTCAAAGAATTCCCTGGCTGTTGAATCCTTTTATCGGGATGATCGCTGAACGGACCGCTGCCAGGTATTTTGTTATTCTAACACCTGCAATCACTGCCGTTTCGATGAGTCTGCTAGGCGTGGCTCCATCATTTACTGTTGTATCTATCCTTTTATTAGTGATGGGCATTAGCAGTGCTGCATTTCATGTTCCTTCTCCTGTGATGATCAAAAAAGTATCGGGTGGTTCCACTGGAAAAGGAATGAGTTATTTCATGTTCGGCGGTGAAATGGCACGAACACTCGGACCACTTGTTATTACTGGGGCGGTTTCTTTATGGGGACTGGAAGGCACCTGGAAATTGATTCCCTTTGGCTTGGTTGCTTCACTCATGTTATATTTTAAGCTGCGGAAGATTAAAATCTCTTCCGACTTTAAAAGAACAGATAAGAAACCCCAGTACTGGTCGTCGACAAAAAAGCTGATTCCATTTTTTCTCATTTTAATTGGGATTACATTTTTCAGGGCCATTATGAAATCGGGATTAACAGCTTTTTTACCGACCTATTTTTATACTGATAAAGGTGAAACATTGTGGTTTGCCAATTCAGCGCTGGCTGTTTTTCAATTGGCAGGAGCTATTGGTACTTTGATGGCAGGCTCTCTTTCTGACAGGATCGGGCGAAAGACGTTACTTTTAATCATTAGTATTGTTACGCCTTTTTTAATGGCATTATTTGTAAGTTCAAGCGG
>PKSW01000478.1 GCA_002869465.1 Marinilabiliales bacterium | reverse complement strand
ACTATAAATCAATTATTGATCTAATTTTTTTGATAATATATTAGAATCATAAACACAACATATGTTAACTATGCTTTAGTATTTGAAGAATATGAATCAGATTTTTAACAATAAATTTGACAAATAGAAAAATTAACGTATATTTGTGGCGCTTTTAATTCAAACAGTGGAATTCAAACAAGCAACCATTGCCAATTATAAAATAATCTTCTCAAGCCATTCAATTCTGATTGCAAGCAAATCAGTTTGGTGATAAACATCATCAACTTCCGATTTCAAACATCTAAAACAAGTGTGTAATAGTCCATAGATTATTGCAAATAGTTTATTAACATAACCATATAGCACTAGTAATGATTCAAAGAATCAATAAGTACTTATCAAAGAATTATTTACCCAGATGGATTATACTCTTTTTTGATGTAAGTACCGTTGCTTTTTCATTAGTCTTTGCACACTTACTTATTAATAAGCTACATTTAAATTTATTGGATGAAAGGTTAATTCTGAGACAATTGTCTTTAACCTTACCAATTTACTTTTTTGGATTTATTTTGTTCAGACCATTCACTGAAATTATCAGACATTCAACAATTTCTATAATAAAGACAATTTTAGTGTCACTTTCGTTCTCTGGTAGTTTATTATTACTTCTTTCATTATTTCCCTCAGAAACAAGTCCTATATATATTTCTGCATTGATAATCACACTTCAATATTTCATCAGTTTAGGAATATTGATTACTTCCAGAGTGTTTATTAAAACTATCTACAATTCCTTGTTTCAAGTGAGATCTTTAGAAAATAAAATTCTAATCTATGGAGCTGGAGAACTAGGTCAAATGGCTTTTCAAGCCATAAATAAAGATCGTAGTCTGAAAAGTAAAGTAATAGCTTATGCGGATGATAATAGCTCGCTGCATGGAAAGCGAATTGGAGGTATTCCCGTTATCTCATTAGAAAAGGCGTTTAAAACAACGTCACGAACTAACGACATAACAGAAGTTATTATCGCTATTGCTCAGGACAGATTGAAGAAATCAAGTAAGAGAAGAGTTGTTGATTTGTGCATTGAAAGTGGCGTCAAGGTAAGAGAAATTCCTTTGGTCAGCAGTTGAATTGGTAATAAGTTAGAAGCAAATCATTTTAAAGTTATAGAAATCGAAGATTTATTGGGTAGAGATGCTATATCATTAGATAAGGATAAGATCAAAGAGGGTGTTAAAAGTGCTGTTGTCCTTGTAACCGGAGCAGCTGGATCTATTGGTTCTGAGATAGTAAGACAACTCATCTCCTTTAAAGCAAAACAAGTAATATTGCTAGACCAGGCCGAATCACCATTGTATGACCTTCAAAATGAAATTATTGCAGCGAATAATAATCCTAGTTTTGAAGTGGTGATAGCAAGCGTGACAAATAAGAAAAAAATAAGAAGAGTATTTGAAAAGTACCATCCCAATATTGTTTTTAATGCAGCTGCTTACAAACATGTACCCTTAATGGAAGCGTTTCCTGGTGAGGCTTTGCGCGTAAATATAGGAGGCACAAAAATATTGGCTGATTTATCCGTAGAATTCGGTGTAGAAAAGTTTGTGTTCATTTCAACAGATAAAGCTGTCAATCCATCCAACGTTATGGGTGCTTCAAAGCGACTTAGCGAAATGTATATCCAGTCGCTTGCTCAGAACAATGGTATCAGTACTAAATTTATTACGACCCGTTTTGGCAATGTGTTGGGATCAAATGGCTCTGTTGTTCCGCTTTTCAAAAAACAAATAGAAGCAGGTGGGCCTGTTACTGTGACACACAAGGAAATAGAGCGCTTTTTCATGACCATACCTGAAGCATGTCAACTGGTGCTTGAAGCAGGATTTATGGGAAAAGGTGGAGAGATTTTTATTTTTGATATGGGTGACCCTATCAAAATTATTAACCTGGCTGAGAAAATGATCTCCCTATCCGGCCTTGTGCCAAATAAAGATATTGAAATTAAAGTCACCGGGCTAAGGCCAGGAGAAAAGCTTTATGAAGAGTTAATGAACGGGAAAGAGGAGTTACAGCCCACCTATAATGACAAGATCATGATAGGCAAGTTTGAAGAACATAACTACCTGAAAATAAACTGGGCAATCATTAAACTGCTTAATTTAGTAGATGAATTGGAAGATTCAGAATTAGTGGCTCAATTAAAAGCAATCGTGCCAGAATTTGTCTCTAAAAATTCAGCGCATGCTGTCTTAGATGAAGTGAAAGAAAGAAAAGACATTAATGGCAGTAGATTATATAATACCCGCAAAGCGATATTAGCGATGAATGGAAAAAGAAAAAAGATAGCATCTTTTCTTACTATCTAATTCATTAAACTTGGATTATTCTAAATATCTAAGAATCCTAAAACCTATCTCAGCTTAATTTTCTCTAATGTTTTGGTGATCGTTTTTAATACCCTTCCCCTGTCTTCATCAGTCATATTGGACCCAGAAGGAAGGCACAACCCGATTTCAAATAGCTTTTCAGAGGTTCCACCTCCATAGTAAGGATAGTCTTTAAATACAGGTTGCAGATGCATGGGTTTCCATAGGGGCCTTGCCTCAATATTTTCATCTTGCAGAGCCAGCCTGATATCTTCCCTTGTTATTCCCCTTGTTTGGGCAGGGTTTACTAAGATACAAGTGAGCCAGTAATTAGACAAATAATCCTTATTGGGTTCTTCAAGAAATGACATTCCTTCATATTTTGATAAGTGATCCTTGTAATATTGAAAATTGGATCGTCTTAATTTTATATGATCATCCAGCACTTCCATTTGCCCCCTGCCAATCCCTGCCAGCACATTGCTCATGCGATAATTATAACCAACTTCTGAGTGCTGGTAGTGTGGCGCATCATCCCTTGCCTGTGTTGCCAGGAAACGACTTTTATCAATTAATTCCTTGTTATCTGAAATAAGTGCCCCCCCACCTGATGTGGTAATAATTTTATTTCCATTGAACGATAAAACGCCCATAAGTCCATAAGTTCCTAAGGCCTTTTCTTTGTATGTGCTTCCCAATGCTTCAGCTGCATCTTCAATCAATGGAATCTCATATTGGTCAGCCATATCCTTTATCTCATCCACCTGGGCTGGCATACCATATAGATGCACTAATATAATAGCTTTCGGTTTTTTACCCTTTCTAATCCTTTCCTTGATGGATTTCTCGAGTAAATCAGGATCCATATTCCAGGTGCCAGACTCGCTATCAATAAGGATGGGGATGGCACCTTGATAAACAATGGGGTTGACAGTAGCTGAAAATGTAAATGTAGAAGTGATCACCTCATCTCCAGCCTTGACACCTGCAAGAATCAATGCGAGGTGGATGGCAGCTGTACCCGAACTTAATGCTGCCGCATGACCAACCCCGGTGTATTCAATCAGATCTCTTTCAAATTGATCTACATTTGGCCCTAATGGAGCAATCCAGTTGGTGTCGAATGCCTCCTTCACATAATTTATCTCAGATACTCCCATGTGCGGAGGTGAGAGCCAAATGCGTTTTTTCATTTTTTAGATAATGATAGAAATCTTTTTACAAAATAATATCGTTTTAATCAAGGCTGGAAATATACCATTCATAAATCTTTTGAACACCAGATTCTATCTCAATACTGTGTTTCCATCCAAGTTGATGCAATTTAGTAACATCAGTAAGCTTTTTAATAGTGCCATCAGGTTTAGTATTATTAAAGACAAAAGCACCCTTGTACCCGACTACATTCTTGATTAATTTCGCAAGGTCCGAAATACTGATCTCCTTTCCTGTCCCAATATTGATATGCGTATTTCGTATTTCATTAGGCTGCTTAATATTTGCTTTGTAATTTATCAAGTCTTTAAAATCGACATTTTCCATGATATATACACAAGCATCCGCCATCTCTTCACTCCATAGGAATTCACGCATGGGTTTGCCGCTTCCCAAAATTTCAACTTGTACCGTTGAAGTTTTGTCATCATTACTCTTTTTGACACCGTGCTTCTCTAATATGCTCAATATGTCTATTTTAGAGTTTGTGTCGCTTACACCCTCAATAGGTCTATTATTAATATCCCTTTTTATATCATCCCAATTATTAGTTTCCAAACATTTTGCAAGATATATTTTT
>PKSW01000354.1 GCA_002869465.1 Marinilabiliales bacterium | reverse complement strand
TAATTATAAATATTGGCCATCAGGTCTAATATGATATGGGCACTGTCGGTTTTCTCGAATGTGTATTGATGAAAACCAACTCTTTCAGTAGCTGTCAGTTCAGCAGTCACATTATAGTTGTCCAAATATACACGGTAATAAGCAGGCTCTGCAAATTCATTAGCATGACCGAATGAAGAAAAGTATCCACTATGAGGAATAGAAGCATCACCAGGATCTAGATTAAGTTTACCTGTGGTTGGCATGATAAGTAAGTCACCGAGATCGGAATGACCTGTGCCACTGAAATGGGTGTGGCTGAAACCGAAGATGGTTGAATCTTCATATTGATAGCCTGCACAATAGTTATAAACTTCGGGATTGTAATTACCATCAATATACATGGATACCTTGTTGGTTTCCGGGCTTAACTGAATGGCGCCAAAAGGTACCGTGGCCCCCGGAAAAGTATGCCCCATATTCTTTGTGCCAATGAAAGGGTTAACAAATTGGATATAATCATCTGCATTTTGTTGAACCTTAACTGGCTTTTTCTGCTCTTCACACGAAATAATTTGAAATACAATAAGAATCAGTAGGATTAATTTCGAGAGGTTAATCATATTATAATATGAAAGCTTAATTTATAGACAATATTTTATTTAACTAAAGTAATAATAGTATCCATAGGAATGTTCAATTTTTTTTGCTATTTTTGAAAGGACCCATTGAGTTTTATTTTATGCAAACCTGCCATACACGAGTAGTATTTCGATGCAGCTCATTGAGCATATTTTTAATTATAGCTTTTCTATGCGAGCCGATACTTTTTGCCCAAAAAATTGAATCTGTCTATATTAACGAATTTGAATCGGGAAAAACTATTTATACCATTACCAACAGGACTTATACATTAGATGAAACTACATATCATTTTCTCAATGAAGTTACCCGAGATTCAGCGCTGACGTATTTGAAAATTACCTTTTACCAGCCAGATTCGCTTAACATAAAAATAATTGCACCTGAGACTTTTCTTCATGAAATTACTGAAAAAAAAGAAGACTGGTTATTATTTATCCACGGAGATAGCAAGACTTTTGAGCAAGCAGTGATGCGCGGATATGATATACAGCATTTGCACAAAATCAATGTAATTGTTTTTAGCTGGCCTACAAAAGATCCGAACTATAACGGCATTAAAAATTTCAAAAACTCTAAAATGAATGTGCTAAAGTCGCTCGATCATTTCGAAGGATTACTAACATTTATTGAAGAATTTCGACAATCTAATGCAGCTTTCTCAAATGACAAAAAACTTTCATTGTTTATTCATAGTTTGGGTAATTCATATTTAGAAAATTTAGTTAAAGAAAGCAGGAATAATGCATATCAAGATTTCATCTTTGAAAATGTTGTTCTAAACGCAGCTGCAGTAAATCAGGAGGGCCATGATAAGTGGGTTGAAGGTTTAAGTTTTCAAGAAAATATTTATATTACAAGTAACAGAAGAGATTTTAACTTAAAAGGTGTACATATTTTTACGAAAGATGGAAAACAACTGGGAGAAAAAGTTTTGGCTCCTATTGCACAGAATGCAGATTATATTCAATTTACAGAAGCGGTTGGTTTTCGTACACCAACAGGAACTACTCATACGTATTTTATTGGCGAGGTGGCTGATGAAAGCCATACCATTAAACAATTCTATACAGAACTTTTTCATGGAAAGAAAATTGACCTTAATGATAAAAAGAGATTTATAAAAAGGGAGGATGGGGTTGGTTATGATATTATATTTTAGGTGCTTAACATAGAACTTTTCAAAACCAAAAACAATGAAAAATACATTAAAATGCTTGATTCAACTAATAACTGCTATTGGTATTGTCGGATTTTCTTCATGCGTCACATTTAAACCGGGTTGGAGTATGTCAGAAATGAAAGAGAGTCGTATGGAGACTAAACAGCTTATAGCAGAAGCTCAATTACTTGAAAACAATGCTTCCTCAGCCGAAGAAGTTGAATTACTCATTGCGAGCTTTAAGGAAGTTTTAAAAGCTGATCCTCAGAACTATTATGCTCTCTGGAAAATTGGAAATTATCATATTTTAATGGGTGCTGCTTACGCTGAAAAGAAAAAAGATAAGAAGTATCATTATAGGGAGGCCATTAAATACTGTGAAAAAGCAATGGCCACTAATACTAACTTTAAAACTGAGGTTTTGAATGGAAAGGATATTACCGAAGCTCTTGACAAATTAACAATTGATCAGATTGATGCAATGGGCTATTGGTATACTGCGCGTTTCTATTATTTCAGCGAGTGTCTGGCTCCACTTGGCAGGGTAATGAATACCAGGATCGTGATTGATAATAATAAAATGATAGAGCGTATTGATGAGATTGATCGAACCTGGGCGGGAGGAGGTAATTATTTTTCAAGAGGATTGTATTATATTGCCATTCCGGAGCGATTTGGAGGTAGCAAAGAAAGAGCTGATCAGGAATTTTCCGAAGCTGTTCAAATCGGACCTAATTACTTGGTAAATAGGTGGGGGAGAGCAAAATACCTTTATCATTTAATGGGAGATCAGGAGAATTTTAAAGCTGATTTGGAATGGGT
Organism: Marinilabiliales bacterium; assembly: GCA_002869465.1. GTDB lineage: Bacteria > Bacteroidota > Bacteroidia > Bacteroidales > F082 > UBA4459. The sequence continues at coordinate 1,547 of PKSW01000354.1, read as the reverse complement.
TGTGTCGCAAGATCCACACAAAGCTGATAATCCATATCCATGGAATGTTTACTTTCAGCAAGATGCAAAGCAAATGTTGGCCGATATTCAGTAATAATTGAATTGCTTCTATTAATTGGTGTTTACTACTAATGGGATGCTATTTTTAGTAAACTTTTCCTGTTTAAAATTGCCATAAAATTCAAAGTTGATAAATCCTGCTTGCATAAGTAAATGTTTTATTTCGCTACTTCGAACAGGGTAAAGTTGAATCTTGTTCTCAATTATATGGCCAGATTTTTTTATAGTTAGAATTGTATGAAAATCAAGCATTTTCTGCCCTTGGTGTAGATCGTAATTTCTTACAAAGCGGATATAATCATTTTCAATCGTTGGCAATGCATTTATATTTTGATCAATAATCCGGTCGTAGTTAATGATTTGAAGCAGCAATTTGCCATCATTTTTTAGTGTGGCCTTGGATTGCTTGAAAAAATCAAGTAATTGCTCAGGCCCATCCAGGTGCACAAGGGTGTTGCCAAAACAAACGATGGCATCTATTGCATCGGCGCCAAAGGTTCTTTCAATTTCAAGCATATTTAGTTTCTGAAAATGAAGATTGGCAGTTTGATTGCCACTCAATGCTTTCTGAATCATAGCCTCATCCAGGTCGATAGCGTGAACGCTTTTAAATGATTTTGATAGTTCAGAACTAAGCTCCCCAATTCCACATCCAATATCTAATAAATCTTTTTGTCGGGTTTCATCAAATGATTCCTGCACGAAGCTTGCCTGTGTTTTATTCAGAGGGAAAATATGATGGTAATATTCGGCTATACTTTCGTAAAAACTCATATTCATTTATTGTGTCAGAGGTTGTGCATATCTCCAACCTTTATTCAGTTGTTCAGATAATGTATTTACAATTTCAGCATGATCAGCAAACCCTGCAATATTCTCATTTTCACCTGGGTCAGTTTCATGATCATACAATTCCCTGTCGGTGAGAGCACCTTTCGTATTTGATTGATCCCATTCATACCATTCCACATAACGGTAGCGATCCGTCCTTATGGTATAACCCATATATTGTTTGCCTTCATGATTTGCATGCATTTTACCAAACCGTCCCTGCAAAAACTGGCTGAACGCAGCTGTTTTCCAATCCTGATCCGGATTTTGAAGCAAGGGCACTGTGCTTGTGCCTTGCAAATGTTCTGGTATTTCAAAACCCGCTATTTCACAAAGGGTAGGGTAGATGTCGACAAATTCGGTCAGTGCATTTGACTGGGTGTTTTTTGCTGTAACATTTGCACCTGCGATGATCATAGGAACATGGGTGTCCATCTCATAATTGGTTTGTTTGCACCAGGCATTGTGTTCCCCCAGTTTCCAGCCATGGTCGCCCCAGATCACGATGATCGTATTTTCAAATAAACCCAATTTTTTAAGACCTTCAACCAATCTGCCAATTTGAGCATCGATATAGGATACACTCGCATAATAACCATGTTTCAGTAAGCGTTGCTTTTCTTCATTAAATGGTTCGCCTTCGGGCAAGGGCAGGT
>PKSW01000032.1 GCA_002869465.1 Marinilabiliales bacterium | reverse complement strand
GAATTATATCACTGGCCGGCCGGAACCTGGGAAGAAGGTACCATGATGGATATTTATGAATGGGATACAGGCAAATATATGGGGCAAATAAAACAGGCAACCGAAACATACAATGTGGTAGGAAACATGAATGAACACCAGGTAGCCATTGGAGAAACTACCTATGGTGGTCTTTCAGTACTTGGCTCACAGTCGGGTGCAATTGTTGACTATGGTAGTTTAATATATGTCACACTACAACGCGCCAAATCAGCACGTGATGCTATAAGAATTATGGCTGAACTGGTTGCTGAATATGGTTATGCCAGTAGCGGTGAATCTTTTTCCATAGCGGATAAAGATGAAGTTTGGATCATGGATCTGATCGGTAAAGGCGAAGGTGAAAAAGGAGCCGTATGGGTGGCTTTGATGATCCCTGACGGCTACGTTTCAGGACATGCCAACCAGGCACGGATCACTACCTTTCCTCTAAATGATAATAAAAGTTCTATTTCATCAAAAAACCTAGAAGATGTTTACAATAAGGGTGTTACTTGTGTTTATGCAGATGATGTGATCTCTTTTGCGAAAGACAAAGGTTTTTATAAAGGCAAAGACGAAGAATTCTCTTTCTCAGATGTATATGCGCCTGTTGATTTTGGTGGTGCAAGGTTTTGCGAAATCAGGGTATGGAGCATGTTTAACAAAGTTACCGGGGGGATGGACCAGTACTGGGATTATGTAAAAGGAAATATTGAACATCCCAAAGCCCATGAAGAAGGAGAACCCATGACCCCAAAAAATTACGCTTCGAACCGGATGCCTTTATGGGTAAAACCAGATGCAAAAGTGAGCGTTCATGATATGATGAATTTTATGCGCGACCATCTTGAAAATACAGAGCTGGATATGAGCAAAGATGCCGGAGCAGGCCCTTACGGTGTGCCTTATCGCTGGCGTCCGCTCACATGGAAAGTTGACGATGTTACGTATTGTAACGAGCGTGCTACAGCGACTCAACAAACTGGTTTTTCTTTCGTAACCCAATCACGCAGTTGGTTACCCGACGAAATTGGTGGTGTTTTTTGGTTCGGTGTTGATGATGCTTCGGGCAGTGTTTATATGCCTATGTATGCTAGCATTACAAGCATACCTTACAATTTTGCAGTAGGCAATGGTTCGATGATGGAATGGTCAGAAACTTCAGGTTTCTGGGTATTTAACCAGGTACAGAACCTGGCTTACACTCGCTACAGCGATATCCATCCTGAAATTGAAGCCATCCAGCAAAAACTGGAAAAAGAGTTCATCGCCTTTACTCCGGCTATTGATGCCGCGGCAGAATCTTTAATGGCAACAAACAAAGATATGGCCGTTGCTTACCTAACAGACTATTCAAACAGTGTGGCTGAAAGGGTTTTTAAAACCTGGAAAAATTTGTACGCACATCTGTTTGTCAAATATATGGATGGCAACATCAAAACTGATAAAGAAGTGCCTGAGGGATATAAATACACTACGCCTGAAGTAAAACAACCGGGTTACAGTGAAGATTTCTACAGGAAAATTATTGAAGAAACAGGTGATCAATTTAAGGTGATCGGATCAGCACATTAATCTTTCGATATAAAAAATTATGTAATTTGGAAGGCGTATTTAATGCGCCTTTCTTTTTTAACATTATACATGAAAAATATAATAATCGTTCTGGTTCTTTTCAGTTTTATCTTTCTTCCAAGTCGTGGAGCGGCACAGGATGAAAACCAAACTGTCATTCAAAGTATATTCGATAATGCCTTGTCGACAGATATTGCTTACAAGCAACTGGAGAAATTATGTAAAGAAGCGCCCGGCAGGTTAATTGGCACCCCTAATTCTTTTAAATCGGTCGGATTGATGAAAGAATATTTAACGAACCTGGGTGCCGATACGGTGTTTTTACAAAGCTTTACATCTCCCGCATGGATATGTCACTCGGCCTTTTTAACCATGACCATTGACGGAAAAGAAATTCCCTTACAAGTGGATGCCCTGGGGCCATGTGGTTCAACGCCCTTACCGGGGATACATGCTGAAATAATCGAGGTGATGAGCCTGGATGAAGTCCGTGAATTAGGTAAAGAGAAAATTGAAGGCAAAATTGTCTTTTTTAATCGCCCGATGAATACAACGTATTTCAACGTGTTTAAAGCCTATAGTGAAGCTGTCGATCAGCGTTACTGGGGCCCTTCTTTAGCACAGGAATATGGCGCCGTTGGTTCGATAACCCGTTCTGCTAATCCAAACATGGACGACTTTCCGCATACCGGCAGTTGCAGAATGGAAGGAAACAAAATTCCTGCTATCGCCATTTCAACAAATGATGCCGAAAAACTGAGCAAAGTTCTAAAATCAAATCCTCAATTAAAAGTTAACATTCAGGTAGACGCTGAAGATATAACTACCCAGTCGTATAATTTAATAGCTGACTTGAAAGGTAGCGAAAAGCCAAATGAATATATCATAGTCGCCGGCCATCTGGATGCCTGGCATAATACAGAAGGAGCGCATGATGATGGTGTTGGCTGCCTTCAGTCGACCGAAGTTTTGCGTTTATTTAAACAACTGGGACTTAACAACAAAAGAAGCATCCGTGTGATTTTATATATGGACGAGGAATTGTATCAATCAGGAGGAAATGCTTATGTTGTCTATTCAAAAGAGCAACAAGTTATGAATTATTTCGCGATCGAATCGGATGCCGGTGGTTTTTCTCCCCGTTTCTTTAGTGTTGATGCACCTGATATAGTTCTTGAAAAAATTAAGAAATACGAATCTTTTCTAAAACCCTATGGCATCGAAGAAATAACTGCGGGAGGAAGTGGCGTTGACATTGGCCCTATGAAAGAGTTAGGAGTACCCTTATCAGGTTACCGAACCGACTGGCAGCGCTATTTTGATATGCACCACAGTGCAAACGATACTTTCGACCAGGTAAATTTTAGGGAAATGCAATTGGGCAGCGGAGCTATGGCCAGTTTTGTTTACCTGATTGACAAATATGACCTGGCGAATCAGAATTAGTTGAATTGCTGAACGTGATAGCTATCGGGAAACCATTCAGAAATATGTCTTTTTTGCTCTGTCGGTTTATATTAGATTTTTGTAACATGCAATAAAACCTACCGTGATCAAATAATAGTTTAGATTGGGACGTTAATATATGAATGGTTTTCTGTATCTTGCTTTTGGTATTGATAGTCATTACTTTTGCTAAATAAAACAACAGGTCATGGAAAATTCAAATCTTTCAAATGCAGCAGCTCCTAAAAACAGCAATCTGTGGATGTACATTTTATTAATCGTTCTGGCCCTTGGAATTATCGGGCTTTCCATCTGGTTAATATCCGTGAAAAGAAATATGAGTGAATTACTCACCGAGAAAGAAATGCAACGCATTGAACTGGTCAGTGAACTGGATTCGCTGATGTTCGAACATGCACAAATTAAAGAGTCTTATGGCGATTTATCAGATTCATTGGTAGCCGTTGACAGCATTATTCAGGCCAATGCAGCTGAAATCAAACAACTGTTAAATTACAAATGGGATTATTTTAAGGTAAAGAAAAAACTGGATCGTCTGCAGGTGATTTCGCAGGGATATGTCAGGAAAATGGATTCTATCGTTGTTGTCAATGAGGTTTTAACAGAGGAGAATCTTCAAATTAAGGAGGAAATACAGCAGGAAAAGCGCAAAAACCGTGATTTGGAACAAGACAAAGAAGAGCTTGTTACCATTGTAGAAGAAGCTGCAGTTTTAAGCACTTATAATCTTCAAAGTACGCCAGTGCATGTTAAAGGAGGAGGAAAAGAAACAGAAACCGACAAGGTAAAGCGTGTTGATCGCATTAAAATTTGCTTCACACTGGGTAAAAATTCTATTCTTGAGCCAGGCATAAAAACCATATACGTTCGTATTGCACAACCAGATGAAGAAATACTGGTAAAAGGCAGGGGAGAAGAATATACATTTATGCACCAGGGAGAACTCATTCAGTATTCCATCATGGAAGATATTGATTACCAAAATACGGCGCAGGATGTATGTCTGTACTGGAATAAAAGAGCCTCACTTGAAATGCAACCCGGTTTGTATAATGTAGATATTTTTCACGGCGACAACTTGATCGGTGAAACCACTTTCACCCT
>PKSW01000112.1 GCA_002869465.1 Marinilabiliales bacterium | reverse complement strand
TATCGGTAAACCTTTTAATACCGAAGAATTGATTCAAAAAATTTACAAACTAATTCATAAACAAACTTAAATACAAGATTATAATGAAAGATTTAACGAAAGTATTCATAGTGGATGACGAACCTTTATTGTCTGAAATGCTAACTGACTATTTAAAAGAACAATATTTAGGATTTAAAATAAAATCATTTGCAACCGGAGAAGCATGTCTTGAAAGATTACACGAAAATCCGGATGCCGTTATACTTGATTATCATTTGAATTCAAGGGAAAAAGATGCGTTGAATGGGATTGATATATTAAAAGAGATTAAAAAGCGAAATAGTGGATTACCTATCATCATGCTATCGAGCCAGAAAAGTTATTCCATTGCAACGCAGACTATTATGTATGGAGCAGTTCACTATGTGATCAAAGGAAAAGATGCGTTTAATGAAATTTATGAACTAATTAAAGCAAACGTATAAAATGGTTGATCTTTCATTCTTGGAAAAATTTACAAAAGGAAACCCCAGCAAAATGAGAAGATATATTGCTATATATCTAAACACGGCTCCTGATTCATTTGAAAAAATGAAACAAAATATTACGGATAAAGCGTGGACCGATTTAGCAATTAACGCCCACTCACTTAAACCTCAGGCTGAATTTTTGGGAATCAGTGAATTAAAAGAGCTGCTGATTGAAATTGAGAATGGGGTAAAGAGTGAGCAGCTTGAGGGTATAGAAACACTATTCACGAAAGCCAAAAGCATTCATGATGAATCTGAAGTTTTCTTACAGGATTATATGGATAATGGCTGATTTAACAAATTAGCTTTTAAACATTTAGAGAAATGTAAGAGTCAATACTATATATAAGAACCCATTACTTGCTGAACTATATTACTAATTACTAACTAAAAAAAAGTACCATGAAAACAAAATTTACATTTGTATTGATTATCATCTCAGGATTTTTAATTTTAAGTTGTGATAAAGGTGATGACAATGCACAAGAATCAGACATGACTTCTCAAGGTTCATTATTAACAAAGTCCGCATCTGAATCCCGCGGCTCATCTGAAATTCACCGGGCATATCCAAAAGAAGAAGCAGAGGTCTTGGCAACTTTTGGGGCCATTGCACAGAGTATAATAGCCGGAGCAGGAAATGGATATGATGGCGAATTTATGGACCAACTTATCTCTTTTCATGATTATGAGGGATACACGTTTACCGAATTCAACTACGATTTTAATGGTGTGGGACATTCTTACACTGCTGCGGAAAACGAAGATAATGAACGTACGCTTTTTGGTACTATAGTAGACCCAGAAGGAGTACAGAAATTTGCAGCTAAAGAGGGAACTTTAAAAATTGCGGTATATTATGGAAATGTAGCTAATTTAACCTTTATCTCAGATTTTGAACTGTTGATTGATGGAATTTTACATCCAGTCAATAATCTAATTACTTTGTTATTTGTTAAAACAGATGGTGAATGGAAATTGGTTCACGAACATCATTCTCCTAAAGAGATGGTAGCATCAACAGAAGGCGAAACTTCATATCCTTCTGAACAAGCTGACCTAAGTTCAGAAGCACAGCAAGAGGTCTACAACACTTTTATGGCCATTAGACAAAGTATATTGGACAATTCTGGAACAGGACCCGACAATATGGATGAACTTATCTCTTTTCATGCCTATGGCCCAAAATTTACTGAATTCAACTATGATGGTATTACTGGATATTCTTTCAATAGTGAGGAGAATGAAGCTAATGAACGTGCATTTTTTGGTAATCACACAGTTACTCAATTTGCAGCTAAAGCTAATACTGTGAATATTGTTGTATATCATGAGAATGTAGCTAATGTAACCTTTATCTCAGATTTTGTAGTGGACGGAATTGGTCCAATCAATAATCTAATTACGTTGTTATTTGTTAAAATAAAGGGTGATTGGAAATTGGTTCACGAACATCATTCTCCTGAAAATCTACCAGGATAATCTAAACATTAAAATGCAAAACCATTAGGGTCATAATCTGTAATGGTTTTGCATACTATAGGTTTTGTCACCTATATTAATCTAAAAGAATCTATTATGAAAGCTAAAATGACATTTGTATTGATTATGATCTTAGGAATTTTAATTACAAGTTGCGAACAAAAGGAACAAAAAATTGAAATTGTTAAGATTGACCTTGTAAATGATGAATTTCCAGAAGCAAAACAAGAGGTAATGGAAACCTTTGGTGCCATAGCACAAAGCATTAAAGACGGAGATGTTGATAAACTGATCTCTTTTCATGCCTATAGTCCTAAATTTACTGAATTCAAGAATGGAGAACCACGTAATGGCGCTAAAGCAAATGAAGCACACGAGCGCAATGTTTTTGGATCAGTAACCGAGGTAGTAAAATTTGATGCGAAAGATTTGGCAATTGCTGTTTACGGTGATGTAGCCAACGTAACCTTTCACTCCGATTTTCACCTTAAATTTGGTGAAGACCTTGTTATTGTAAACGACCAGATTACATTGCTATTTGTGAAAACAGCTGATGGCTGGAAGCTGGTCCATGAACATCATTCACCATTGAATAATTAACATATTTTGCCAGTTCAATAAATCTGGTGATTGGAGCAACACGGGATCGTTTTATTAAGGTTGAACTAAAGTAATAATACTCATATTACACTAACTAACTACAGTTGAGTCTAATCAAATACCTTATTAAAACGACCTATTGCTTTCAATCTATCAACTTATTTGAATTGGGAAGTTTCGATGATTTCAATTACAACAACTTTAAAATTAACAGACATGAAAAAAACATATCTAGTACTCTTTACCCTCTTCCTCGCTTATAGTTCAACTGCTCAGCCATTTAGCATGAAGCTAGACCACATTAGTATAATCGTAAAAGATGTTGAGAAAAGCGAAGAATTTTATAAAAACATATTGCATCTCAAGGAAGTACCGACCCCCTGGGGGGAAAATACACCTTTGCCGGCTGTTTTTTTTGATCTTGGCAATAAGCTGGAACTCCATGTTACAGAATATAATGCCGAAATAAAACTACATAAGTATTTACACTTCGCTTTTACGGTAGATGACTTTGACAGTTACCTGGAATTGTTAAATGAAAAGGGAATTGAGTACGGCACGTTCTCGGGGAAAGTCCAAAAATTCCAAACAAGAATAGATGGCGTCAGACAAATCTATTTTCAAGACCCAGATGGCTATTGGATTGAAGTTAATGACCATTAATCTTAAATAAAAATGAAAACAATTGAGAAACCAACTGCATGATTAATAATCGAAAAGCTTCAATTAATATTCATAGAGAAGAATTTCAAAAATTAGGGTATCAATTAATTGATCGGATTGCTGATTTTATTGATACTATTGATGAAAGGCCTGTTACACTTAATGAGTCTCAGACAAAATTGCAAGGACTACTTGGCAACATATCATTACCAGAAAAAGGTGCATCGGCAGAAGTAATTCTTTCAAAGGCTTCAGATTTGATGCTGAATCATTCTTTGCTAAACGGGCATCCTAAGTTTATGGGATATATTACCTCTTCACCAGCTCCGCTTGGTGCCCTGGCAGATCTGCTGGCTGCATCTGTAAATCCAAATGTAGGGGCACATATATTGAGTCCCATGGCCACTGAAATTGAGAAGCAAACTATAAAATGGTTAGCTGAATTTATTGGCGTGTCATCAAACTATGGGGGAATACTAGTTAGCGGTGGCAATATGGCAAACTTTACTGCATTTTTAGCCGCCAGAACCGCAAAAGCTCCTAAAAATATTAAGGAAAATGGGATTTCCAACGCAACAGATAAATTGACTGTTTATTGCTCCAAAACAACCCATACCTGGATTGAGAAAGCTGTTATATTATTTGGCTTAGGAACTAAATCCATCCGTTGGATAAAAACAAACAAATCTAATCAAATAGATGGGATAATTTTAGAGGAAACTATTCAATCAGATATACAAAATGGATATAAACCGATAATGGTTATAGGAACAGCTGGGGATGTGAGTACCGGTGCGGTTGATAACTTAAAGGAAATTTCAATCATTAGTAAGAAGTTCGATTTATGGTTTCACATTGACGGCGCTTATGGCATTCCCGCTGCAGTTATACCCTCTTTAAAGAAATTGTTTGAGGG
>PKSW01000105.1 GCA_002869465.1 Marinilabiliales bacterium | reverse complement strand
TATTGATAAGAGATTGATTTAGAAATACTTTGAGATATTACAGGCATGCGTTTTAAAAGCGTATCTTTGCCAAAGGATTATTTATCTGTTGATATGAATCATCTTCTTCGCGCCAACTAGCGAACCACTAAGGCCTTCTTTTTAAAAGCCCTTACTTGATTAATGAAACGCTGGTGGTCAACTTAATGACTGACCGCCAGAAAGTAACCCTCTAAATAAACTTTATCTGACGCTTCGCCTTTCTCATTAATCTGTGATTCGTTTCAAACTAAAAAGAAATTCACATGACTTTAATGAAAATGGGTGTTATTGGTACCTCAAAAAAAGAGGACGAAAGACGTGTACCAATCCATCCTGAGCATTTAGAAAGGCTTCCGGAATCTATTCGCAAACAACTCATTTTTGAGAAAGGCTATGGCGCACCTTTCAATATAGATGATGAAGAAATCGGAGATTTAACTGGCGGAACGGCTACACGAAGTGACATATTAACCGATATCGGGTCTGTCATTATTGCCAAACCCATTTTATCGGATTTAAAAGAACTCAAAGAAGGAGGTATTTTGTGGGGATATCCGCATTGTGCGCAACAGATGGAAGTTACACAAACCGCCATTGACCGAAAACAGACTTTGATTGCGTTTGAAGATATGTTTGTATGGACTCCTGAGGGACAAGTAGGCAGGCATACCTTTTACAAAAACAATGAATTGGCCGGCTACAGTGCAGTTATTCATGCGCTTCAACTAAAGGGAATAGACGGTCATTATGGAAACCAAAGAAAAGTGATCATATTTAGTTTTGGCGCCGTCAGTCGGGGAGCTATATACGCCTTAAAAGCACATGGCTTCAGAGACATAACCATTTGTATTCAAAGGCCAGATCATGAGGTAAGAGAAGAGGTGTTGGATGTGAACTATGTTAGAATTAGAAAAGGAGAAGGCAACGAGCCGCGAATGATTGTTGTGGAACATGATGGAACTGAAAGACCATTGTTAAATTTGATCAATGAGTCTGAAATAATAATTAATGGTACCTATCAGGACACGGATGATCCAATCGATTTTATCATTGAAAAAGAAAAATCATGGCTCAAACCCGGCACCTTAATAATTGATGTGAGTTGTGATGAAGGAATGGGTTTTTATTTTGCAAAGCCAACCACTTTTAAAAATCCTATCATTTCAGTCGATAATATTGATTACTATGCAGTTGATCATACGCCCAGTTATTTTTGGGAAAGTGCTTCCAGGTCTATTTCTGCAGCGATGATAGTACATCTTCCATCCGTATTAGGCGGCCGGACAAGCTGGAAACAGAATGAGACCATACAAAATGCAATAAATATTGACAAAGGCGTAATTGTAAAAGATACTATTCTCAGATTTCAGAACCGTCAAAAGTCCTATCCGCATCTGGTTCTTTAGTCAATGAATTAAATGGCACTTCAGGGTTTCAGGTAACTAGCTAGGAGACAAAATTTTAAACATCGTAAAAGAACAAATTTATTTATTCCCGATCAAAATCTGACTTGGTACAATCTTCCAATTTAGGTGCGCTCATGTAATTATATGCCTGATCATTTGCAATGGAAACAGAGTTGTCATCCAAAACGGGAGGCTTCTCTCTATCAGACATATTTGTTTTGATATCATTCTTTCTTTTTTTGTCTTTTTTCATGTCGTCTTTTGAATAATGATATTCTAAAGTATTCAGATAAAGCGAATTAGCACTGACAATAGCAGTAAGAAAGAAAAATGTAATAAATAGTAGGGTGAATATTTGAATAGATCTTTTCATAGTGAGTGTATTAAATGTATCATGATATTTGAATTGCAAACATAAGCAACACATTATCAATATTTTGTTAACCATTTGTTAAGTTTGTTAATGAATAGTTAAATAGCCTGATAAAACCAAAAAACCCCGGTGTATTTTACACCGGGGTTAGATTTTGTTTGTTTATTCTAATACATTTATACCAGCTTCAGATCGAATTTTACCTTGATAAATACCTGTTGTCCGGCATACTTTGCCAAGCGGTCCGACTGCATGTTTTGAATGGTTTTAATCACATGTTTTCTCATGTCGTTATTCAATGCGTTGGACGCGTCTACTAAAAATGTACCATCATCCTGAATGGTCAGGCTGACAGCTACGACACCTTCATATTTGTCGTTGATGGCAAATTCAGGATATTCCAATTCAGCTGATACCAATTCAGCCACTGAATTCGACACAGCTTTTGAAGCAGGAACCGGCGTGTTGGCAAAAATACTTGCGGTTAAAAATAGTCCTAATAAAACGGTTAATGTTACGATTCTTGTTTTCATCTTTTTTAATTTTAATGTTTATTTAAATGGTTGCTGTTCTTGTATTTTCGAAAGTTGTGCCAAAAAACACAAACGACACTAAATCAAAAAGATACCAGTAAACCCAGAAGGATGGATCATTACGTATTGTTCGCTGACAAACATCAATCGTTCACAAGCGAACGCCCTATGTGTTTGAAAACGAAAGAATTAAAAAAATGTTAATTTTTGGAAGATGAATTGTGAATAGGCTTCTGATAAATACGAAATTTTTTATAAATAATACCGCCTAATTTTTCCATTTCAGCGCGCATTTTCAGGTTGTTTTCCAATATAAGATGGCTGTCGATATATTTAATGCCTCTTTTTTGTGCTTCCATCAACATTTCGATACCCATAATGGTATCAAGACCTTTATTCCGGTAATCTTCCCTGATACCCCCCAGAAGCAGGTTCATCAATTGGGTTTTCTTTTGTGAGCGAAGAATTTGAATAAATCCTATCGGCCAAATATATCCCTTGCTTTTTTGAATCCCCACACACATATCTGGAACACCCAAAACAAAAGCAACAACTTCCTTTTTTTGATTTTCAATTACTTTAATAAATCTGGGATCCAATATCATCAGATACCTATCGGCAAATTCATCCATTTCTTTATCCGATAAAGGATTAAAAGCGTATATATTTTTGAAAGTTTGGTTTAAAAGTTCTAAAACAGGTTTCACGTATTGTTTTAATAGTTTTCTCTTTGAGAAGTTGACTATTTTTAAGTCTTTATTATTACGTAGCGCCCTTTGATAAATCATTTCATAAGAATTATTGCTTGCTTCAGGCACGGATATTTTATAGGAAACAAGATCTGTTTTTTTTGTAAAACCATAGTTTTCAATAAGATCAACCATGTAAGGAAAATTACAAATTGTTGAAATTACAGAAGGCTGATCCAACCCCTCAATGAGTAACCCTTGCGGATCTTTATCAGAAAATCCGAGAGGGCCAACCAGACAAGTTTTACCTTTTAAAATGGCCCATTCTTCAACAGCCCGCAATAATTTATTCGCAATAAAAGAATCATTATAGGTTTCTATGAAGCAAAAACGGGCATCGTTTTCATTATGTGTTTCGTTATACTTATGATTAATAATTCCCATAATTCTTCCAACACATTTTCCATTATCATAAGCTAAAAGCAGAATGGTATCACAATACGAAAAGGTTTCATTTTTCTTTGGGTTAAAAAATAGCCAATCGTCCAAATATATCGGAGGCACCCAATTAGCATGGCCTTTGTGGATTTTTGCAGGTAAATGAATAAATGTCCTGAGCTGTTTCTTACTTTTTACTTCTACTAATTCTACCTGACGGTTTATCATATGCTGTGAATTCAAACTTCTTGTATAACCAAAAAGAAAATATATACATTACGGGTGTCATTATCAATGCGCCCAACAAATCAATCACATAATGCGCACGTAAATAAACGGTTGAAAGTATTAATAAAATGGATATGATTAGAACATAAGGAAATAACTTTTTGATTTCAGCATAGCAAATGTACAATATGATTAAACAAATACTGACATGAGAACTTGGAAAGGCTCCGGTCTCCCCTTCACCATGTAATTGGATCAATTTGATAATTGGTCCAAAAAGATACCCCTCAGGTAGCAAAGTCATTTTTTCACTAAAATAAAACTGAGGTCCGGCAACCGGGATGATGATAAATATCAAATAATACAACAAAAAGGAATTAATAATAATAAATATGGTTTTTTCAGCAAGATGGATACCCTTTGTATAAAAAGCATAGATAGGAATAAGCAAGATTAACATATAGTAAGAAAAATAACCGAAGTACATGAATTCAGCCATCCAATCAAAATGCATTTGTTCTGCGAAGAGTAAAGATGGCTGTGCTTTAAAAAGTAAAAACTCAATATTTGCAAAAAACGGATCAAGATTTTGAGCAAAAAACAGGTTATTGAAATAATCTGTTTCGCCATATAATATAGGCAGGAATAGCAATGGGGAAAACAGGCGGATTAATATGAGATATTTGTTTTTTGGATACCTGTTTTGTAAAAATATGAGGAGCATCAGTACTACAGTCGGCAATCCGTAGAGCAAAGTATGGTATGTAATGCCAGTTAATCTTACATGAAAAAATATAAGTAAACAGCTTATTGTTAAAATGTAAGCAATTAATGCAATTTCAACCGGCTTAAACCAATTAAATGGATTGATTTTAATCATTTCAGTTTCACTGCTAATCTCGCAAGGTTTCAATTTCTAATGCGGTTAAAACTTTATACACGGGATATGGATAATACATGCTGCCCCATTGCGATACCAGGTAGTTATCGAAGAAATTCCATTTGAGCAAACCATCGTCTGATAATGGCTCCAATAAATAAGCGATAACACTTCCCAGAGGTTGGGCGGTTCGGATAACAATGGATCCCTGCTCGAAATCTTTTAATTCAGCAACTGCTTTACCTTTTATTTTATTAAGGTAATGTCCTTGAAATAATCTTGGAGAAGGCTGGATATCCTCAAACTGAAAACCCTCAACTTCCAATGTTGTATTTTCTTTAAGGTATTCTATTTGGACGCCATGCATTTTAAGCACATCTATTACCTTTGTATCAGAGACGTTTATAATGTAGGCATAAGGGAATTTAACGCTCTTTGCGGCGTAGTAATCGGCAATATAAGGAACGGTAACGGTTCTTTTCCGGTCGCTTTGTTTGAATCGCCAA
>PKSW01000135.1 GCA_002869465.1 Marinilabiliales bacterium | reverse complement strand
GCCGCGGCATATCCGCCCGGTCCTGCTCCGATGATTACAACTTCTGTTTTATCCTGTTTCTTTGTCATGATGCTGATTTTAAAACATGGTTATTAATGAGTTTTCGAGGGCTTCGCATATCCACCTCAAAAAACGGGCAGCTTCGGCACCGTCAATCAGTCGGTGATCGTATGAAAGCGATAACGGAAGCATCATCCGGGGTTTAAATTCCCCGTTGATGAATACAGGCTCGGTACTTGACCTGGAAACGCCCAATATGGCCACATTGGGTCGGTAAACAATAGGTGTAAAACCGGTTCCGCCAATACCTCCCAGGTTAGAAATTGCAAAATTACCGCCCTGCAATTCATCGGGCATAATCTTTTTATTGCGGGCTTTTTCGGCCATTTCTCCTAGTTCGACAGATAATTCAGTGATGGTCTTTTTATTCACATCCCTGATTACCGGCACCAGCAGTCCGCGTTCCGTATCGACAGCAACACCCATGTGGATGTATTTTTTGTAGATAATTTCTTTATTATTGAAATCGAGGGATGCATTGAACTTCGGGAATTTTTCAAGTGCTTTGGCTGTTATTTTTAATAAAATCGATGTAACAGTCAATTTGCCGCCTTCTTTCTCTACAACTTTCTCATACTTTTTCCTGAAAGTTTCCAAATTGGTTACATCCGCTTTATCAAACTGGAATACATGGGGTATGGTTTGCCAGGAAGCGGTCATATTATCCGCTGTTATTTTCCTGATCTTATCCATTGGCTGTCGTTCTATATCGCCATATTTTGAAAAATCGGGTAGTTCATAATCATCTTTTACGGTGACTTTATCTCCCGATTGCTGAATGATGGATTTTGCATGGGCTTTTACATCCTCGGCTGAAATCCGGTTGTAAGGCCCGGTTCCTTCTACTTTGTGGATTTCAACGCCCAACTCACGGGCAAGTCGTCTTACAGAAGGAGAAGCCGCAACCTCTTTTTTGCTGCTTTTCGGTTCTTCTTCTTTATCTTCTTCCTCTTTTTCTTTTTCCTCTATCTCCTCTTCTTGATCCTCAACCTCATCCTTCTCCTCAGACTCAATCTTTTCCTTTACCTCGGCCTTAGCCTCAGACTTCTCCTCATCCTTCTCCTCTTTCTCTTCACCACCATCACCCGTATCAACCGTCAGCACCACCTGCCCTACCTTTACTTCATCGCCTTCCTTTACTTTTATTTCTTTAATAGTTCCTGCCGTATCTGTTGGCAGATCGAAAACGGCCTTGTCGCTTTCCATTTCAGCGATCGACTCATCCTGCGAAACGGTATCGCCCACAGATACATGGATACTGACAACCGTTGCCACATCAATGTTATCAGCAATTTCAGGTAATTTAATTTCTTTTATCATGGTCTGTCTTTTAAACTTCTGTTGGATTTGCTTTTTTACTATCGATCAGCAGATCTTTGGCCGCTTTCACAACCGTTTTCTTATCCACTTTGTTATGCAGGTAAAGGCTGTGAAGTGCGGTATAGGCAATATATCGGTCGTTTACTTCAAAATACTCCCGTAATGCCTTCCGGTTGTCACTTCTGCCGAAACCATCCGTTCCCAAAACGGTGAGGACACCCGGGAACCACCTGCAAACTGTCATTGGAATCGCTTTAACATAGTCGTGTGCAGCAACGCAAAGTCCTTCGTCGCCATCAAAACAACTTTCAATATATGTTTTTTGTGTTTTCTTATCAGGATTCAACCTGTTATGTCGGTCGGTTTCGCGGGCATCATCATAAAGTGCTTTATAGCTGGTAACACTCCATACATCTGCTTTAACATTGTAATCCTTTTCAAGAATTTCTGCCGCTTTAAGTGCCTCGTTCAATATAGCTCCGCTCCCCATCAGGTGTACTTTCTCGCCTTTTTGTTTTTTTGTTTTCCGGTATTTATACATGCCCTTCAGGATGCCTTCTTCAATACCTTTAGCTTTCGGCATAGGCGGCATTAAATATTTTTCATTTAGTACGGTAATGTAATACATCAGGTCTTCCTGGTCGACAAACATGCGCTTCATACCTTCTTTCACGATAACAGCCACTTCGTAGGCAAAGGCAGGATCGTATGCTCTCAGACTGGGAATCGACATGGCTATCAGCTGGCTGTGACCATCCTGGTGCTGAAGTCCTTCGCCAGCTAGTGTTGTTCTGCCTGAAGTTCCTCCCACCAAAAAGCCCCTCGCCCGTGCATCGGCAGCAGCCCATATAAAATCGCCAACCCGCTGAAAACCAAACATGGAATAATAAATGAAGAATGGTATCATATTGATTTTATGTGTCGAATAGGATGTGCCTGCCGCCGTGAAAGAAGCCATACAGCCTGCTTCTGTAATTCCTTCCTCGAGAATAGCGCCATCTTTTGCTTCTTTATAATAGAGGAAACTATCGCGATCGACCGGTTCATATATCTGTCCTTTATGTGCATAAATTCCGAATTGACGGAATAAAGCATCCATACCAAAAGTCCGTGATTCGTCGGGGACAATAGGAACAATTCGTTTGCCCATATTTTTATCCCGCATCATTTTTCCCATCAGCTGAACAATAGCCATTGTGGTGGCAAATTCACGATCTCCCGAACCTTCCAGCAACTCCTCGAATACTTTATCATCAGGCATCGTGATTGGCTCCGCTTCCTGATTTCGGAATGGCTGGTAACCTCCAAGTGCCTCTCTGCGTTTCATCAGGTATTTCATTTCTTCACTATCATCCGAAGGCTTGTAAAATGGTGCTTTACGAGCTTCTTCATCAGATAGAGGAATGCCAAAACGGCTTCTGAAATGGAGCAACTCTTCATGGTTTAGTTTTTTTTGCTGGTGCGTTATATTCCTCCCTTCTCCTGCTTCACCTAAGCCATAACCTTTTATGGTTTGTGCCAGAATAACCACCGGGGAGCCCTTATGTGCGACCGCTTCTTTATATGCATTGTAAACTTTCACCGGATCATGACCACCCCTCCTGAGTTTATGAAGCTGTTCGTCCGAATAGTTTTCTACCATCTTTAACAATTCATCACTACGGCCGAAAAAATCTTTCCGAATATAATTACCATCGGTAACGACATATTTCTGGTATTGTCCGTCGGGGGTTTCTTCCATCACCTTGATCAGTTCGCCATCTTTGTCTTTTTCGAGCAATGGGTCCCAATCTTTTCCCCATATCACTTTTATCACCCGCCAACCAGCACCTTTGAAAGCGGCTTCCAGTTCCTGGATTATTTTACCGTTTCCACGAACTGGGCCATCGAGGCGCTGCAGGTTGCAGTTTACCACGAACACCAGGTTATCAAGCTCCTCACGACTGGCTACCGTGATCGCACCTAGGGATTCTGGCTCATCCATTTCACCGTCGCCCGTAAAGGCCCAAACTTTCTGGTCCGAAATTTCTTTTAACCCACGGTCTTCCAAGTATTTATTAAATCGTGCCTGGTAGATAGCATTTAAAGGTCCCAATCCCATCGAAACAGTTGGAAATTGCCAGTATTCAGGCATGAGCCTTGGATGGGGGTAGGAAGGTAATCCGCCGTCTTTTCTGAGTTCCTGGCGAAAATTGGTTAGGTCTTTTTCTGATAATCTTCCTTCCAGAAAGGAACGTGCATAAATACCTGGTGAAGCATGACCCTGAAAATAGATCATGTCCGCTTCCTGATCTTCGGTTTCACCACGAAAAAAGTGGTTAAATCCGATTTCAAGTAATGTAGCAGCAGAAGCGTAAGTGGATATATGTCCGCCAATACCATCTGATTCTAAATTGGCTCGGACAACCATGGCCATGGCATTCCAACGCACCAGGCTCTTTATTTTTCGTTCAATCTCCTGGCTTCCCGGAAAAGGCACTTCTGAGGAGGGTGCGATGGAGTTGATATAAGGCGTATTGCCCGGGCAACTGAACCTGATACCATGTTTCATAGCTTTGGCCTGTAAACGGCCAAGCAAGTCATTGACACGATCAGGACCCTCATTTTCAATAATATATTGAAGTGAATCCAGCCACTCCCTGTTTTCGATCTGGTAATATTTTTTTTTGTCCATCGTATTTATATTTTCTAAATCAGCATGTACAAAAGCACGCTAACTCATATTTTATTGACATTTCAATGATAATCTTTAAGTTCTTTTTATGATTTTATTGTTTTTAAAAACTATTTGGCAAATTTCTAAATAATTTAGACATAATCTTAATTAT
>PKSW01000235.1 GCA_002869465.1 Marinilabiliales bacterium | reverse complement strand
TGATGAAATTGATGCCGAAAATCTCATGGCCCGAAAAATTGGAATTGTTATTGAAATACTGGGAAGAAGATCCGCAATTACGCGATATATTGATCACAGGTGGCGATGCATTTATGAACAGTGATCATTCACTCCGGCAAATATTGGATGGCGTTTTACGTATGGCCGAGCGAAAAAAGGAAGCCAACCTGAAAAGACCCGAAGGAAAAAAATATGCCGAAATCAGCCGCGTGCGGCTCGGAACTCGTTTGCCGGTTTATATTCCACAACGCGTAACAAATGAAATGGCAGAGATTCTGAAAGAATTCAGAAACAAAGCCTCTAAAATCGGTATCAGGCAGTTTGTGATTCAAACACATATTCAGTCGGCTATGGAAATCACACCCGAAACCAGGGAATGTGTACGTAAACTCATTGCTGCCGGATGGGTTGTTACGAATCAACTAGTCTATACCACGGCATCGTCACGACGGGGACATACCGTAAAACTTCGTAAAGTATTGAACGACATTGGTGTCATTCCGTATTATACTTTCTCT
The DNA here is from genome assembly GCA_002869465.1 of Marinilabiliales bacterium. Lineage (GTDB taxonomy): Bacteria > Bacteroidota > Bacteroidia > Bacteroidales > F082 > UBA4459. The sequence continues at coordinate 25,399 of PKSW01000235.1, read as the reverse complement.
GTGAAGGGATTTATGGAGAACAATCATAATTTTGCGACCAACGAAAGGCTGGTGCAGGAACGAGTGGAAGAGAAACACCTGGGGCGCATCGATAAATCAGTTTTTGAAGAGATCAAGTCGTTACCTATGCAGCCCTCGCGGATCGTTGAGGCATTACAATCGTTTCGAAATAAAAATTATGTACCTTTTCTCTCCACTGACAGGTCAGTTTTAAATATGCCAGGGGTTGGTAAAAGCATGACTTTCAGAACGATAGGGATTACAAACGATGGCCGGAGAATTCTTGAATTTGAACATGATCATACAAGGGCACACAGCCCAGTAATTGATTCGATGGTCCAAATCATAATCATTGAATCAAAATCCATTCAGGATTACCTGAATCAAGTTGAAAAAATCGGTGAGGACCCGGATGAATACAGAACCATTTGGGGTTATTCTTTATCAGATACCGAAAACAGGATGCCAATATATCAGTATCCAGACTATGATTTCAAACTGACAAGTGAATTGAAAAATTTTATGACAGATCCCGACATCATGTTCAGCACCGATTTGGTTGGAACAAATTAGTTTGTATATTCGGGTTTAAAATCAGTTTATGAAACTCATTTCAACAAAAATCTGTAAAACAAGTGATATTGGTGTGAACGATATCCTGTTTGGGGGATCCATGCTCGCCTGGATTGATGAGGCCGGCGGTATAATGGCATCTTCAGTATGCTGTACTTCGAATATGGTTACCTTAAAAATTGAAGAAGTTTTGTTTAAAGAGCCTGTAAAGGTAAAACAACAGATACGTATCTATGGAAAAGTAGACCGGATTGGGAAGACTTCCATATCATTGTGGGTGGAAGCCCGACGTGCAGATTTGAAGAAACAAACAGAAGTGGTCGTATGTTCAACAAAAATGGTCTTCGTTCATATTGATGAGCAAGGCAAGCCCATACCCATCCAAACTTGTTGATCAGATTTTGACCAAATTGATACATATTCAGCGAAGTTTTTAAATTCATTTTCATAAATATGTCTATTTTTATCCTGTAGAAACTATTTATTATGGAATATACCGAAATCCTCATTAATATCAGAAAAATACTCAGGTCATTAAATCTTGAATCTAAAAAAATACAGAAAGAATATGGGGTGAGTATTCCACAGTTAATGTGTCTGGATTATCTGGGCAGTAAACAAGATTACCGCGCTACCCAGGGAGATATTGCACGTTACCTGAACCTGAATTCAAGCACCATGTCAGGGATCATTGACAGGCTCGAAATCAAAGGTTTTGTGGCAAGATTACCCAATCCTGATGATAAGCGCACAGTATATATCTCACTCACATCAAAAGGTGCCAAACTGCTTGATACTTCACCCCAGCTTTTGCATCACCAGCTTTCGAAAAAGCTTGAAAAACTTCCTAAAGAACAGATAAAACAAATCAATGATGCCCTGTATATATTGGTGCAGAGTTTGAACATAGAAGAAATTCAAGCCTCTCCTATTATCACACTTGAAGACCCGCTTTCAGTGATCCGGGAAGAATAAATCTGTGATAACTAGCTGTTTCAGAGGTAGCCATAAATAAATCTCGGTAAATTATCTGTAACTGTATCGGTTTTTTTTGTATTTTTGTTCGCACAGAAACAATAATAAATATAAGAATGGATATGGAGCAAAAGAAATCGATTTTGGTAGCTGTCAGAAAATATTTAGAAGAGAAAGGATATAGTCATTTCAAAGCTTTCCTAAAGGGTATGGACAATCCGGGTGATGTAGTGGAAAATCAAACAGGTGAGATATATACACCAGATTTAACAGCCCGCCATAAAGGCACTTTTCACATATATAAAATTGAAACCGGAGAAAATATTGAAACCAATAGGGAAAAGTTTATCCGAAAATGTAAGAGCTTGCAACAATATGCTAATTCAAAAAAAGGACAATTACACTTAATTGTTCCTATACTACAATTTGACAAAGTGCTTACTGAAATCAATAAAAATAACCTTGAAAACGTGGGAATCTTGCAAATAGATTCATTATAGACCACTTTTAATCTAATGAATTCTTAAAGAGATTTTTAAGCGGAGTTTTCAATTCACAGCAACATGCACCCACTAGACCTTATCATCTTCCTGGTTTATATCCTGTTAATGCTGGGTATCGGAATCTGGTTTCACTTCCGGAACAAAAATATTGATGACTTTTATGTAGGAGGCCGCCAAATGGGAAGCTGGCATATCGGATTTTCAGTGGTAGCGACAGACGTTGGTGGTGGATTTTCAATAGGCCTTGGTGGTCTGGGTTTTGCCATCGGATTGTCTGGTTCATGGATGCTGTTTACAGGATTATTAGGAGCATGGCTCAGCGCTGTTTTTCTCATTCCTAAAATAAAAATCCTATCCGATAAAAAAGGATTATACACCTTCCCCCAGATCTTTGAAACTTTTTACAATGGAAAGGTGGCACTTGCAGCTGGTATTATTTCTGCCATCGGTTACCTGGGTTTTACAAGCTCACAGTTACTCGCAGGAGCCAAACTGGCATCCGCCACTTTCGAGGGTTTAAACCTTCAATATGCGTTGCTTTTAATGGGGATTGTAGCAGTGGGTTACACAGTACTTGGGGGACTTAAAGCTGTAATTTACACCGACACAGTTCAGTGGATCATATTGCTTTTCGGACTTATTTTTATCGGCATCCCGATTGCATACTACAAAACAGGAGGTTTACAGGGATTGCTGGATACGGTTTCTCCTGAACTATTATCACTGGGCAACATTAGTTGGATTACATTGATCAATTGGCTGGTAACTATTTTGCCGGTTTGGTTTGTAGGGATGACGCTCTATCAAAGGATTTATGCGGCCAAATCAGTTAAACAGGCCCAGAAAGCCTGGTACATTGCCGGGTTGTTTGAATGGCCTGTTATGGCTTTTATGGGTGTATTGCTCGGATTATTTGCACGCGTAGCATTTGAAGGTGGCATGTTTACTGAAATCGGCTATGCGGCTGGCAGCAGTATCGATCCAGAAATGGGCCTGCCCCTATTATTGAGGCATATTCTTCCCGTGGGATTGATGGGTTTGCTCTTGTCAGCGTACTTCTCAGCCATTCTGTCAACAGCTGATAGTTGCCTGATTGCTGCATCAGGAAATATTCTCACAGATATTATTGAGAAAATTGTTCCCCATAAACTATCAGAGAAAAAGATATTGCTGTATTCAAAAATCCTGACCCTTCTGGTGGGTATTTTTGCCTTGCTGATCGCATTAAATATGGAAGGCGTATTGCAACTGATGCTCTATTCCTATGCTATTATGGTTTCCGGTTTACTGATACCTGTGCTGGCATTGCTAATCTATAAAAAACCCAATACCACAGCGGCATTGAGTGCCATGATCGCGGGAGGAACAGTAACAATAGTGCTTACAACCATCGAATCAAAACTACCTTTGGGCCTCGCGGCCAATATTTTTGGAATAGTCGTTGCGGCACTTATTTATATCGTCATTCATTATAAAAACCAAAGTAAATACATACAACATGAAATTTAAATATTATAGTTCGGTGGAAATTTTAACCACCATTGAAAAACAGAAAATTGTCAACTTTTTATACGAACACCTTGATGAATTTGGTGACTCTAAAGATTCTATCGGTAAAGCCATAGATTATGCTATGCTCACTTATCCGCTGGCAGGAGGGTTTATCCTGATTGCTGAAGAAAAAGGCGAAATTCTGGGTACTGTGGTGATGAACCATACCGGAATGAAAGGATATATCCCGGAAAATATACTGGTTTATATTGCTGTTCACAAGGATTATAGGGGAAAAGGCCTGGGGAAAAAATTAATGAATGAAGCATTGTTATATGCCAAAGGTGATATTGCACTCCATGTAGAACCTGACAACCCGGCTAAATTTTTATACGAAAAAATTGGCTTTGACAGTAAATACCTGGAAATGCGACTGAAAAGATCATAATGAATCAACTGAAATCATGAACAGCAAACCTATTCAGGAAGACCTCATAGCGCTAAGAAAAAGCCTGCACCAGCATCCGGAAATAGCCGGAGAAGAGATGGCAACGGCCTCCAGTATTATAGCATACCTGGAATCTTTCGGACCTGATCGCATTGTTCAACATATAGGAGGATACGGCTTCGTAGCCGAATTTAAAGGTAAAAATGATGGTCCATCTGTTATGTTCAGATGCGAACTCGATGCCTTGCCGATCCAGGAAAATAACCTTCTTGATTATCAATCTGTATATTCCGGAAAAGCCCATTTATGCGGACACGATGGTCATATGGCAATGGTAGCTGGATTGGCTTCTCATCTGAAGAAAAATCCGCCTTTAAAAGGCCGGGTATTGTTGCTTTTTCAACCCAGCGAAGAAGACGGGCAGGGAGCTCAAAGGATACTTAAAGACCCGAAATTTAAAGACTTTATACCTGATTACATTTTTGCCATCCATAACCTGCCGGGATACCCGCTTCATAGGGTCATTCTAAGCAAACAAAATTTTGCTGCTGCCTCACGTGGTTTGGCCATAACACTTATTGGCAAATCATCACATGCGGCCGAGCCGGAAATGGGAATAAATCCTGCAATAGGTATGTCGAAGATGCTGTTAAAGTTTGATGAATTAATAAAAGAGCGAGATCTTTTCAAAGACTTTGTGCTTATAACCCCCATCCATACCCGGCTTGGAAATATTGCTTATGGCACTTCACCTGGCGAAGGGGAAATTCATCTGACCTTAAGAAGTTACCTTGACAGAGATATGGATCTGCTCATTCAGAAAACTGAGCACATTATTCATGGAATGGCCCGTCAGGAAGGACTGAAAACAGAAATTTCCTATACCGAAATTTTTCCGGCTACAAAAAATAATTTTGAATGTACACGATTTGTTGATGAGGCATGTAATGAAAATGAACTGGTATCTGAATACCTCGACAAACCCTTTCGATGGTCGGAAGATTTTGGGCACTTTACAGCCAAATTTCCCGGGGCACTTTTCGGACTCGGTTCAGGGAAGGACCAACCTGCCCTTCACAATCCAGATTTCGATTTTCCTGACGAGCTTATAGTTACAGGAATTACTTTATATAAGTCCATTTATGAAAATATTTTAGACGTTTAAACCATGTTTAAAACCACCTCCTATATTGAATTGAACCAACAGGCACTTATTGAGAATGTCAAATTTCTTAAGGAACTAATCGGCCGGGACATTAAGTTTTCTTCTGTTGTAAAAGGGAATGCCTATGGTCATGGCATTGAGCAATTTATACCCATGGCTGAAGCAGCAGGTATCGACCATTTTTCTGTTTACAGCGGTGATGAAGCATACCGGGTATTTAAAGCTTCTTCGGATCAGCCTGAAATAATGATCATGGGTTGGATGGATCCCGAAGCAATGGAGTGGGCCATAAAGAATGGAATCGGATTTTGGATATTCGAAACTGAACGTCTCGATAAAGCCCTGGAAATAGCAAAAAAATTGCGCTGCAAAGCCAAAATACATATAGAAGTAGAAACGGGCATGAACAGAACCGGGCTTTCAAATACCAGTCTCAATTATGTAACGAAAAAGATCATTGAAAACCCAGATTATTTCATATTGGACGGACTTTGTACGCATTACGCAGGGGCAGAGAGCGTTGCCAATTATGTAAGAGTCAACCGGCAGATCAGCAGATTTAATAAGATCAGTAAAAAGTTCCAAACACTTGGTTTAAAACCTACATACAGGCATACGGCTTGTTCAGCAGCAGCACTCAATTATCCAAAAACCAGGATGGACCTGGTAAGAATTGGTATCGCACAATACGGACTTTGGCCAAGTGCCGAAACTTTCATTCAGTATATTCATGGTAAAGTAGCGCGATTCGATCCCCTCAACCGGATCATCTCATGGAAAAGTGAGATCATTTCGATAAAAAAAGTGAAAGAAGGTGAATTTATCAGTTATGGAACCACCTATCTGGCTCAGGAAGAAAAGCTCATCGCGGTAATTCCTGTAGGTTATTCACATGGATTCAGCCGCATGCTCAGTAACCAGGGACGGGTTTTAATACACGGCCAACGCGTGGGTGTTATCGGTATGGTAAATATGAATATGATCATAGCAGACATTACATCCATCCCTGATGTGAACATTGGAGATGAAGTTGTCATTGTAGGTAAACAGGGCGAACTGGAAATCAGCATATCCTCTTTTAGTGAAATAAGTAACCTTGTCAACTATGAACTACTGGCACGCTTACCTGAAAGAACAAACCGAATAGTGATACACCAGAAATACTAATAAAATGGCATACATTGAATTATATTCAGAAAAACTCAGCCACAATTTAAATTTTCTTGATTACCTTTTTTCCATTCACGAAAAAGATTGGGGAGTGGTAACCAAAATGTTGTGCGGAAATAAAGATTTTTTAAAGGAATTACTGAGCATGGGGGTAAATGAGGTTCATGACTCAAGAATTTCAAACCTGAAAACCATCAAATCCATAAAGCCGAATGTTCAAACCGTTTATATCAAGCCACCAGCCAAACGTGTGATAAAATCCCTTATCAAATTTGCGGATGTAAGTTTTAATACCGAGTTCGAGACCATTAAATTGATTTCGGACGAAGCTGAGCGGCAAGGTAAAATCCACAAAATTATTATTATGGTGGAGATGGGCGATCTAAGGGAGGGTGTGCTGGGGAATGAACTGATCGATTTTTATGCCGACATATTTAAATTACCGAATATTGAGGTCATTGGATTGGGGACCAACCTCAACTGCCTGAGCGGTGTAATGCCCTCGCATGACAAACTGATTCAGCTAAGCCTTTATAAACAACTTATTGAAATCAAGTTCCAGAAGAAAATAAAATGGGTTACTGCCGGATCATCGATAACAATGCCTTTATTGCTTAAAAAGATGGTGCCTGCAGGTAATAATCATTTCCGGATTGGCGAAACCTTATATTTTGGTAATAACCTTGTTACCGGAAAAACAATTAAAGGCATGAAATCGGATGTGTTTAAACTATTTGCACAAATTATTGAACTAAATGATAAACCAAAAGTTCCCATAGGTGAATTAGGCACCAATGTAGCCGGTGAGTCACTTGAATTTGACGACAAGGATCTTGGGAAGACTTCATTCAGAGCCATTATTGACTTAGGGCTATTGGATATTGAACTAAAAAATATCACCCCCTTCGATAAAACAATTGAGTTTGCAGGTGCTAGCTCCGATATGATCGTTATGGACCTCGGACAAAACAAGCGGAAATATAAAGTAGGAGATTTCATTAGTTTCCGCTTGAATTACATGGGAGCCCTCAGCATCTTAAATTCCAATTATATTGATAAAAAAGTGATTAAATAAGATTTCTGAATTTCACATACGAACAAAGAATTCCGTTAATCTTATTAAATTTCGCGATCAATTAGTGTAAGTTTTAAACAAAAGACCCCCAAATTAGTTATATAATTATAATTGAATGTAACTTTATAAAAAATACTTATAACGCCATGAAAGCATCAGACATATTTGTAAAATCACTTGAAAACGAGGGTGTTGAATATATATTTGGCGTGCCGGGTGAGGAGAACCTGGATTTACTGAATTCACTCAAAAATTCCTCGATCAAACTTATTGTTACCAGGCATGAACAGGCAGCAGGATTTATGGCTGCCACCTACGGAAGGCTTACCGGGAAACCGGGGGTTTGTCTTTCAACACTTGGCCCCGGCGCTACCAACCTGGTAACAGCTGCGGCTTATGCCAACCTGGGAGCCATGCCCATGCTGATGATAACAGGACAAAAACCCATCAAAAAAAGTAAGCAAGCCCGCTTTCAGATTATTGATGTGGTCGACATGATGCGCCCTTTGACACAATTTACCAAACAAATCGTTAATGCCAATCACATTACCGGAACCATCCGGGAGGCATTCAGGGTAGCTGTTGAAGAACCACCTGGTGCAGTACATTTAGAATTACCAGAAGACATTGCCGCCGAAGAATGCGATTGCGAAGTGTTTGATGTGGTAGAAATGATCAGGCCCGACCCAAATCCCATGATGATTGCGGAAGCTGTGAAGATGATTGAAGCAGCTAAAATGCCTTTGCTACTGATTGGTGCCGGAGCCAACCGCCGTCGCCCCAGTGAAGAATTGACAGCTTTCATTGATAAAACTGGTATTCCTTTCTTCGACACCCAGATGGGTAAAGGTGTAGTTGACGAAAGACATCCTAAATACCTTGGCACCGCTGCCCTTTCGGAAAACGATTTTGTGCATTGCGCCATCGAACGTGCTGACTTAATCATTAACGTAGGGCACGATACTATTGAAAAACCACCCTTTTTCATGAAAAAAGGAGGCACCAAAGTAATCCACATCCACTTTTCATCTCCCAAAATTGACCAAGTGTACTTTCCTCAATTGATTGTTACCGGAGATATTGCCACAACTATTCGATTATTAGGCAACCAGATCAAGAACAAAGACAACTGGGATTTTGATTATTATGTGCGTGTTAAAGATGAAGTGGATATGCATCTTTCAAAATATTCTGAGGATTCTCGTTTTCCTGTCTTGCCGCAGCACCTGGTGCATGAAGTTAGAAAAACACTTCCAGAAGATGGCATTGTTACACTGGATAATGGTATCTTTAAAATCTGGTTTGCCCGAAATTATCCCTGCTTTCAATACAACACGCTATTACTTGACAATGCACTGGCGTCCATGGGTGCAGGATTACCTTCAGCCATAGCCGCAAAAATGGTGTACCCGGAGAAAAAAGTGGTTTCCATTTGTGGTGATGGTGGATTTATGATGAACTCGCAGGAACTCGAAACGGCCATCCGGCTTGGATTAAACCTGGTGGTTATCATCCTGAATGATGGCGGTTATGGCATGATCAAATGGAAGCAGGAAGATATGGGATTTGAGAATTTCGGCCTCGACTTCACCAATCCTGATTTTGTAAAATACGCGGAGAGCTACGGTGCCAAAGGATATCGCCCGAAGAATGATGCAGAGTTCAAAGAAACCCTGCACCATTGTACGCGTCAAGATGGCGTGCATGTGATTGACCTTGCGATGGATTATTCGCTAAACCACCACATATTAAATGTTTTATTGAAAGAAAAATCTTGTAATTTTTAAAATACAGAACCATGTTAAAAATAGTATCACCTTATAACCTGAAAACAATTAAAGAAATTGAAACTTTTAACGAAAAACAAGCTTTTGATGCACTCGAAAGAGCGCATCATCTTTTTCTAGATCAGTCGAAGTGGTTGCCTGCTTTTAAAAAGATAGCCATACTGGAACGTGTGGTGGAAATCATGAAATCACGTGTTGACGAGTTGACCCGGATAGCTGCTGAAGAAGGAGGTAAGCCTTACGCTGACTCCAAAGTGGAAGTATTGAGAGCCATAAATGGAGTTAAACTGGCCATCGAACAGATCGGGCAACTCAAAGGAGAGCAAATTCCGATGGGTATCACGGAAGCTTCCCAGAACAGGATCGCTTTCACCATGCGAGAGCCGATCGGTGTGGTTATGTCGGTAAGTGCATTTAACCACCCTCTGAACCTCATTATCCACCAAACTGTTACTGCCATCGCCGCAGGATGTCCAGTGCTGGTTAAACCCGCTTCAACTACACCCCTTTCTTGCTTAAACTTTATAGATATTTTGCATGAAGCAGGCTTACCAAATGGATATTGCCAGGCAGTTATTTGCAGCAGTTCGATAGCTGAGAAACTGGTGTGTGATGAAAGGGTGAATTATGTATCATTTATCGGTTCTGCAAAAATTGGCTGGTACCTCAGATCAAAAATTGCACCCGGCACTCGTATTGCTCTTGAACATGGTGGTGCTGCACCCGTTATTGTTGAAGCTGATGCGGAATTTAAAAGTATGGTTCCTGCACTTGTAAAAGGTGGTTTTTACCATGCAGGACAGGTTTGTGTTTCTGTTCAGCGAATATTTGTTCATGAAAGTATTGCTGAAAAGTTAAGTAATCAAATTACCGAAAAAGCCAGAAACCTAATAGTTGGCGATCCGCTTAATGAAAAAACGGAAGTTGGCCCCTTGATTGTGCCACAGGAAGTGGATAGGCTGGAAGAATGGGTTAAAGAAGCTGAAAATGGTGGTGCGAAGATCCTTTGTGGTGGAAAACGGATTTCTGATACCTGTTTTGAACCAACAGTTCTTTTCAACCCGCCGCAAGAAGTTAAAGTTTCGCAGGAAGAAATTTTTGGTCCAATCGTTTGTATCTATCCTTATAAAACAAGAGATGAAGCCATAGAGCGTGCTAATTCAGTACCATTTGCATTTCAGGCTTCCATTTTCACCCAACAACTTGATACAGCGCTGGATGTAGTTAAAAAACTGAATGCAACAGCTGTTATGGTTAATGATCACACTGCTTTCAGAGTTGATTGGATGCCATTTGGCGGCAGGGATGCTTCCGGAATTGGAATGGGTGGCATTCCGTATACCATGCATGAGATGACACGTGAAAAATTAATGGTAATAAAAAGTGGTGTACTTTAGGAAACCAATCATTGATAGGATAGCATAATGATAAAAGACCCATGGTGGAAGCGCGAATTGAAAGAGATGTTTGCCATAGCAACTGTGTTTTTCATAATTTATATACTGTTTTTATTCATGAAAAAAGCGCTTCTCGCTGATTACAGTATTGATTTCTATATTATTAGTGCTGCTTTGGTGGGTTCATTGATTTTGGCCAAAGTGGTATTAATTTTTGACTTGTTACAACTTTCAAGAAGGATGGACCATTCCCCTAATATTTACAGGGTGTTTTTTAGAAGCTTTGTTTATCTATTGGGATTCATCATTTTTAAAGTTCTAGAAAGCATGATTAAAGGATTGATTGATAATGAAAGCTTTTCACAAGCTTTAAATTCAGCTATTCATGAGCTAGGCGAAACACCTTTTATCACCAGCATGGTAGGTGTATTTGTTGGTTTTTTATTCTTTAATGCTTTCTGGGTGATTCGGGCGAAATATGGACCCAAAGAACTTTATGACTTATTTTTTAAAAAGTCTGTATAGAAATTAATTTCTTATGTAGCCTTTTTAAAAAAGTCATCGGGTTCAGGAAAATTCAATTTTTCCCTGGCAATTTCTTGCGGAAAAGTATAATAAGTAACTACTCCTTCCGCTCCAACTTTGCCGTCAGGATTGACGAGTTCCACATTTACATCTACCAGGTTTCTCCTGACTTCTTTCAGCCATGCCCGTAATTTCAATGGTCCCTGGTTGGTATGCACCGTTCTTTTTAATCGCAGGTTCATATTAGATGTAACACCGGCTGTTTTCATCTTTACCTGCACAAACCACGAAGCTATTTCATCCATCAACGTGGCTTGAATACCGCCATGCAAAATATGGTTATAACCCGCTAAAAAACCTTTAGGGGTCCAATTGCTAACCAAGTAATCGCCGTCTTCAATAAAAGTCATTTGCAGGCCATTTTCATTATACGGTGAGCAGGCAAAACAATTATAGCCTTCCACTTTTACGTATGGGTTTACAATCTTTTTCATTTCACCACCTCCCCTTTTTTGTAAACTGCTCTTTTAAGTTCTTTGCCACCCGCACCAAATTCCTTCCATTCACCCGTTTTCAGGCCGTCCTTATATTGTCCTTCCTTAACTAATTGACCGTTTTTATCATATTCTTTGAAATAACCTTCCGCAACATTATGATGGAATTCCTGTTCGCTTTTTAAAAATTCGTTATCGTGAAACGACTTCTTTAATCCTTCAAACTCTCCCTGTTTATAGTTATACTCAGCTATCAACTTACCTTCGGAATTATACCATTTTGTAGGCCCGTTCTTTAAACCCTTCGTATAGTAACTTTCTTCCTGTATGATGCCACCATAATCATAGTAAAGGATTCTTTTTCCTTCCAGTAAACCATTTACATATTGTTCATCCGACTTCACGCGGCCACCAGAGCCAAAAGTTAAATATCTTCCATCCAGCAAACCTTCCTTATACTCAGCCTGTTCTTCAATATAACCGCGCGAGCTAATGATCATATGCAGGCCATTTTTTTTACCTTCTTTAAATTGTTCCAATTTATAGATTTGCCCAGATTCGAGATAGGTAATCCAGTTTCCAGTTTGAAGGTAATTTTCAAAATTTCCTTCTACAGTCATATTTCCCAATTGTGCCGAGTAAAAGCCCGATTCGATCGTGTCAGGTATAGTTGTTTGCGCAAAAATTCCTGAAACGAGTAAAATTGAAATGATGAAAAATATAAACTTTTGCATAGCGATATGGTTTATACAAAATTACCTGTTTGAAATGAACTGGCAATGCGAAATGGGATTCAAATTAGGAATGATCAATCAAAGGCATGTTATATGGATCAAATCACTTCGCCATAAACATCATAAAACTCGGCTTTGTAGATTTGAATATGATAAAAATTCCCTATGGTTAGATCGTTGTTTGCTGCGGAAATCAATACTTCCTGATCTACTTCCGGAGAATCAAACTCGGTGCGCCCAATGTAAAAATCACCTTCTTTTTTATCGATAATCGTTTTAAAAACCTTTCCTACTTTAGCTTGATTCAATTCGAATGAAATTTCCTGCTGAAGCATCATCAGTTGGTCGGCACGGTCTTGTTTTACCTTTGCTGGCACATCATCTTTTAATGGGAAGGCTGTTGTTCCTTCTTCAGGAGAATACTGAAATACGCCCAGCCGTTCAAATTTTGAATCACGCACAAAATCCATTAACTGCTGAAAGTCATCTTCGGTTTCGCCGGGATATCCGACAATAAGTGTAGTGCGGATAACCGCATCCGGTAATTGCTCCCTAATCTTCTGAACCAGTTTCACGGTGCCTTCCTTCCCCAGGGCACGTTTCATGGATTTCAGCATCGTATCGCTGATATGCTGCAATGGAATATCAAGGTAATTACAAACTTTTGGATTATTTTTCATAACGTCCAGTAGATCTTCCGGAAATCCGGCCGGATACGCATAATGCAAACGAATCCATTCAATACCATCAACTTCTGATATTTTTTGAACCAATTCGGCTATTTTCCTTTTCCGATAAATATCAATGCCGTAATAGGTTAAATCCTGCGCGATCAGCATAACCTCTTTTACGCCTTTCGAGGCCAAAAACTCAGTTTCTTTTATAATTTCTTCAATTGTTTTTGACTTATGCTTGCCTCGAATCAATGGAATGGCACAAAAAGAACAGGTCCGATCGCAACCTTCTGAAATTTTGAGGTAGGCATAATGTTTGGGTGTGGTTAATAGTCGTTCACCTACCAGTTCATTTTTATAATCAACCTCCAAAGCGTTCAGTACTTCCGGTAATTCATTCACACCGTAAAAACCATCCACGTTCTTTATTTCGTTTTGCAGGTCTTTTTTATAGCGTTCGGACAAACATCCGGTTACATAAATTTTTTGAATATCTCCTGCCTTTTTGGCTTCAACAGAACGTAAAATCGTATCAATGGATTCTTCCTTTGCATCATTGATAAATCCGCAAGTATTAATAATCACAATATCAGATGTTTCATCAGAATCGTGCATAATGGCATAATCGCTCTGCAATTGCCGCATCATGACTTCCGAGTCGATCAGGTTTTTTGAGCAGCCAAGCGTTATTACGTTTATTTTCTTCACCTATGAGGAAAATAAAGTTTCGACAAAGAGCGACCTGTTAAATACCTGCAGGTCTTCCATTTTCTCACCGACGCCAATATATTTCACGGGAATCTTAAATTGATCAGAAATGCCTATCACAACACCACCTTTGGCTGTTCCATCCAGTTTTGTTAATGCGATGGCATTTACTTCGGTAGCAGCAATGAATTGTTTCGCTTGCTCTATCGCATTTTGCCCGGTGGAAGCATCCAGCACAAGTAAAATTTCATGTGGAGCATCAGGCATCAGTTTTTGCATCACCCGGCGAATTTTTGAGAGTTCGTTCATCAGATTGACCTTATTATGCAATCGACCCGCTGTATCAATAATGGCCACATCTGCATTTTGAGCAATAGCAGATTTGAGTGTATCATACGCCACGGATGCCGGATCGGCATTCATTCCCTGACTTACCAGTGGCACTCCCGCCCTATCGGCCCAAATGGTGATCTGATCGACAGCAGCAGCACGAAATGTATCAGCAGCACCAATAATAACTGACTTACCAACTCTTTTAAAATTGTAAGCCAGTTTGCCGATTGTAGTTGTTTTACCAACTCCATTAACCCCTACGACGAGAATCACATAGGGCTTTTTGCCTTCAGGTAATTCAAAATCTTCACCATCTCCGGTATTATTTTCTGCAAGGAGTTTTTCGATCTCTTCACGTAAAATCAGGTTTAATTCTTCCGTTCCAAGATATTTATCCCTGGCCACACGCTCTTCAATGCGCTCAATTATTTTAAGTGTTGTTTTTACACCAACATCAGACAAAACCAATGCTTCTTCAAGATTATCAAGTACTTCATCATCCACCTTCGACTTACCGACAACGGCTTTTGATATCTTACTAAAAACATTTTGACGGGTTTTTTCGAGTCCTTTATCAAGATCCTCTTTTTGTTGTTTGGATGAAAATATTGAAAATAAGCCCATTTTTTTCTTGTGACGTAATATTAAAAAGGTATAAACAAAAAAAGCTTTCCCTATTGAACAGGAAAAGCCTTCAGTTGAGATTGAAATCTATATCGAATAACTTACTTCTTGTCGAAATAATCTTTAACCTGGTCCGTAGGAATCACTTCTTCTTTGAAGGTATACGCACCTGATTTACTGGATTTGGTCATTTTAATAACCTTCGCAAATTCTTTTCCTGATGATTGTAATGATGCAACTACTTTCTTAGCCATGGTATCTCTTATTTAATTTCTCTGTGAACAGTCATTTTCTTTAAGATCGGGTTATACTTCTTCATCTCAAGCCTTTCTGGTGTATTCTTTTTATTTTTCGTAGTAATATACCTTGAAGTACCCGGCATCCCGCTCTCTTTATGCTCGGTACATTCTAAAATTACCTGTATCCTCGCATCTTTCGTCTTTTTCGCCATTTTTTAACGCTTTATAATTTTGGTCGGCAAAAATACCAACTTTCTTATTATTATCCTAATGAAACCCGGATTTTTTTACTATTTTATAATTGCCTGAATATAAGGTGTTAACCCTGAGAAAAAGAATTCCACAGCGATCACCATAACGATCAAACCCATCAGTTTCATCATGATCTTATTACCCCGTTCGCCCATAAATTTAGTGATACCAGCAGCTCCTACCAGCACCATCCATACAATAAGCAGGACAATTAAGATGGAAAGGATCACTAACAACTTGGAGGTCACATCCTGGCTGTCGCCCATCAGGACAATGGCATTTGTTATGGCCCCTGGGCCAGCGATCATGGGTATACCTAGCGGTGTTATTGAAATATCGTCAGCATATTGAGTGGCTTCCTTCTTGGTAAGTTTTAACCGGCTGATGCGGGCATTCAGCATATCATAACCTATTATGAAGAATAAGATGCCACCAACTACTTTCAACCCAGCTACAGAAATACCAAAGAAATCAAACAGGTACTTGCCAAGGAATGCGAAAAGAATTAATGCAAAGGCGGAAGTTAATACAGCTTTTGTAGCAGTGGCCCTCCTTTCTCTCTTTGATAATTCATTGGTCATGGATAAAAATACCGGCATGGTACCAATCGGATTCATCAAAGTGAAAAAGGAAGTTAAATAAAGTAAAAGGGTTGTGAACTGATCCATTATTTTTGTTGTGCGTTATCCAGCAGAAAGCTGGAGTTGAATCGTTTATAAACCTGATATTTTTTCTTCAACAATCTTGATAATGGCATCCCGTTCTGCTTTGGCATTTTTTACTACTTCCTCTCCCCTTTTTAATAAGTCGTCCGCAAAATTTTTGTCGCTAATACCTCCGGCATTTATTTTCACATTCAGATAGGCACCTTCAACTGCTGTCAATGCACAAAGTGCTCCTACGCCGGCGTCAGAAACCGAATTCGGGTTGCCAGTTTCAGCCATCGCACTCATCACTTCCATAGAATCGAATGATAACTGCATGACCTTAAAAGGAATTTCCATGGCATATTTTGAAGCATCTTCAATGGCATTAAGCCTGACCTTTTTGTCCTCCTCGGTTTTCTTTGGCAGTCCGAAAGCATCCATGATTTGGTTAAAGGCAAGGGTATCTTCATCTACCAAATGTAACAGTTGATCTTTGTATCGCTGGCCTTTTGCAGCCCAATCAGAAAACTCCTCCCAGCGGTCGTCCCAGCCTCTTTTATGTGATGACAGATTGGCCACCATGGTTCCCAATGAAACGCCAAGCACGCCTGCATATGCCGAGATAGAGCCCCCACCTGGAGCAGGAGATTCAGATGCAGTTTCATTAGCAAAGCTGGTAAGGGTCATGTCGACAAGTTTATTCTTTCCTTCTTCCAGCAAATATTCAATGATTCTTTTCTTTGGATCGAAGGGTTTCAAGTCATCCAACCCCATCGATTTGATGGCTATCTTGATCAATTCATCATTATCCACACCTACAGATCGTTGTTGCTTGCGAAGGAAATATCGGCCCGCTTCCAACATGGCTTCAAGAGGAATCAATCCTACCAGTTCGGAGCCCGTTACCCGAATACCCCGTTCATCGGCTTTTTTACACACCTCATCAAAGGCGATATGCACCGGGGAGATGCTGATATTTGTTAAGTTCATGGAAATCTGCGCAACTCCGTATTCTTCAATAAACCAGCCAATACCTTTTACAGCTTTTAAGGAGCCGGGGATCATCACCGGTTTGCCTTTCTCATCTTTTACAATCTTTCCTGTGAGCGAATTTCCTTCACGTTTTACCCTGCCTCTTTCACGCACATCAAAAGCGATCGCATTGGCCCTGCGGGTTGAAGTGGTATTCAGGTTGACATTGAAAGCCACGAGAAAATCCCTGGCACCAACAGCAGTAACCCCTGAACCGGCTACGCGATCATTAAAAACATTGGGACCGAAATCAGGTTTCCATTCCTCGGTAACAATACGTTCCGATAATGCTTCGTATTCTCCCGACCGGCAATTGGCCAAGTTCCGGCGAACATCAGAAAAAGCTGCATTTTCATAGCAGAAAACTGGAATCTCCAATTCGTTACCTATCCTTTTAGCCAGTTTCCTTGCGTATTCTGCCGTTTCTTCCATCGAAATATTGGCAACGGGTATCAATGGACATACATCCGTAGCACCAAAACGAGGGTGTTCACCTTTATGATGACGCATGTCAATTAATTCAGCCGCCTTTTTTACAGCCCTGAAGGCTGCTTCTATCACTTCATCAGGTGTGCCTACAAATGTGACCACAGTTCTGTTGGTGGCAGCACCGGGATCAACGTCCAGCAAAGTAACTCCATCTACCTTTTCAATTTCATCTGTTATCTGCTTAATTACGGCCATATCACGGCCTTCGCTAAAATTCGGAACACATTCTATTAATTGCTTCATGCTTTGCTATTTGAAAGTAAAAAATGAAGTGCAAAAATAGTAATTGTACCATGATTTTTGGTATGATTCTCCACTTAAATCTTATTTTTACCAATGTAATTTGTTTTAATTAGCGAAAAGCATTGATGAGTGTTCAAAATGCAGATACCAAGAAGCGTCAGCGGATGAAGGAAGATGATATTATTAAGATACTGACAGTTAGAGCTACCGAAGAAAACAGCCAGAAAATTATTACACCCCTTCAAGCTACCGGCGCTAATATTTCAGCTATAGGAGCTAAAAGTGATTACGAATTCGTACAAAAAAGGGCTTCTTATATATTTAAACTGCTACCATTCTCGTTAAGGCAATTGACAAAAGTGTATCAGTTTCCGGGTATTTGGATCAAAGGTGCGTTCATCATTTCATTCATTATGGGAATATTGTCAAATTATCTGGGTCCGCAGCGTTTGATTCATATCATTTATAATCCTTTAACAATATTGATAGCATGGAATATACTCGTTTATTTACTCATGTTCATAAAAAGTTTTTTTCGGTTCAGTATACGGATTGACACAAAACAATTTGAACTTAAAACGTATGATAATGAGGATAATGATGAAGAGCAGAGGGATTCCCATTTTATTGTCGACTGGTTCATCGGCGGATTGTATAAGATTATATTTCGGTTTAAGGCAAAATTTATTGATAACAATACCAAAGTAACCATCCTGAAAAAAATCATACCTGCCTTCTGGAAATCATATAAAGTAGTCGCTGAAAGATCCTTGCTATTTCGATTTAAAAGTGTACTGAATGTGAGTGCCATCGGGCTCTTAGCCGGTGCCCTCTTAGGTGTTTATTTCAGGGGATTGTTCTTCAACTACAACATGATTTGGCTCAGTACTTTTATTTCAGAATCAGATACAATTCAGAATTTTCTTAATCTATTCTATGGTATAGCTAACCTCATTATAGAAGGATATTGGATTACGGCAACGCAGGTTCAGGAATTGCTTTTAACTGACGGTACACCTGCCGGACCCTGGATACATAAAATGGCGCTGACTTCATTGATCGTGATCTTTATTCCCCGTTTGATTTTGTCAATTTACTTTGCCAGGAAAGCTAAACATTCGCTCAAATCTCCTGATCTTTCAGAAGATTACTATCAGCATGACATATTAAAAGACAGGGAGAAGCTGATAGACATAATTCGTGATGGGATCCATGAAATCATTTCGAAAAAAATTAAGAAAACAGGAGAAACAATCTCTGAATTTGTTATCAAGGATTACTACAAACAGTTTATTACACCAATACTTTTAGAATTCCGTGAGAAAGGCGGCAAGATAAAAGATTTGGAGTCTAAATTGCTTGCATCACAACAGCGCTTTGAACCCATTTTGTTGAACTACCTTAAAGATGTACAGGAAGAGTTCAGGAATGAAGTACTAACTGAATTAAATCTATTCCTGGGAAGAAAACTGGATATTGATATCAACACCGTGAGTAACTACCAGCCCAAGTCTGATGATATCGACCAGAAACTTGCCGGTCGCATAGCTTCCGATATTGGTGATACGATTGGTGGTACCATCGTTACAACTGTTTCACTAGCCGTGGGTTCAATTAGCGGCGGTATTGGTAAAAGCCTTGGAATAGCCATTATATCCGGATTATTGGGTGTTTCCGGCCCGGTTGGATTACTGATTGGCGGAGTTATTACAGCTGCAACACTCGGAGGTGTTTATAAAAGTAAGCGCACCCAGATATCTGCCCTGGTTAAAGATATACCGCTTCCAGCTTTTGCTATAAAAGCAACCTTAACTGATTCTAAAATTGAAAAAACAAAAAAAGAAACTTACGATCACACAGAAAAGGAAATCAAAAATATGCTGGATCCAAAAATTGAAGAAGTAACATTAAGCATCCTCAAAGACCTCACATACTAATAATTAAAATTTTATTCAGCTCAAGTTCAGCTAATAACCTTACCATTAAGAATAACGGTTTCAACTTTATTTGAACCATAATAATACGGTAGAAAAGCGATAGAAGGTATTTCTTTGGTAATAAACAAATTGGCTTTTTTTCCAATGGCTATACTTCCCATTTTTTCACTCAGCTCCATAGCATATGCCGAATTTAGGGTGGTCGCATTGATGGCTTCTTCAGGTAACATTTTATATAGGATGCAGGCCATGGATAAAATAAGTTGCATATTACCTGATGGTGATGAGCCCGGGTTGAAATCACTCGCCATAGCTACCGGCAACCCGGCATCGATCATTTTTCTGACGGGAGCGTATCGCATGCCCAAAAAGAAGGCAGCACCCGGTAATATGGTCGGCATGGTTTCCGAATCGAGTAACGTTTCAATTTCCTCATCGCCGGTAAACTCCAAGTGATCTACCGACAGCGCATTGTATTTTACTCCCACCTGAATACCACCGGAATAATCCAGTTCATTGGCATGGATTTTACCCCGCAGGCCATATTTCAGTCCGGCTTCCAGGATTCTTTCGGTATCTTTAACGGTAAAGAAACCCGTATCGCAAAATACATCAATATAATCGGCCAACTGTTCTTCAGCCACCCGTGGCAGCATTTCATGAATAATTAAATCGACATATCTTTCCTGTTTTCCCCGGTACTCCAGCGGAATGGCATGCGCCCCCAAAAATGTTGATTTAATGGTTAATGGTGATAACTCTTTCAGCTTTTTAATCACCCGCAGCATTTTCAATTCCGATTCCAATGTCAGTCCGTAGCCGCTCTTGATTTCCACGGCACCGGTTCCAAAGCTGATAATTTCATCCAACCTATTTAATGCATCTTTCAGTAATTCTTCCTCGGAAACAATCTCCATTTTCCGGGCTGAGTTGAGAATGCCGCCGCCCCTTTTGGCAATCTCTTCATAAGATAAACCTTTGATTTTGTCGATATATTCCGCTTCACGGGAAGCAGGATATACCAAATGAGTATGTGAATCAACAAATGAGGGAAATACCATTTTACCAGTTGCGTCTATTCTTTCACCTGCTTGCGCATATATTAGCTCATCAGAAAGTTCATTCATGGGTCCGAAAGCAGCAATTTTATCATCTTCAATACACAGGAATGCGTTTTTGATTACATTGAGATGTAACATTTCGACACCTTTTCTCAATTTTTTTAATGGAGCATATTCAACCTGAGCGAGCTGAGATATATTTTCGATCAACATAAATCGTTTATTATTTCATATACTAATACTGCAAAGATAGCGAACCTGATTGTTTGTTTCATGACTAAAAAGCAAGAATCGACAATGAGTATGCTGTTTGTAAATTATAATTATTCCTATATTTGCCGATCAGTTAATCGTAACAATTAAACTTCGTAAATAATGAAATCAAAAATTTTACTAACATTTATCATCTTTTTTACACTATCATTCAGTATTTTGGCAAAAGATGTGAACCAGGCCCAGGCTGAAAAAGTGGCTGTAAATTTCTTTTATGAAAGATCTAATGTATTCAGTATAACTATTGATTACCATGACATTTCAATTGTTGACATTAATAAAGTTGACAATGCATATTATGTTGTGAATCTTGCTGATGGTTGGGTTTTAATCGCAGCCGATGATGCCATGATTCCTGTTTTGGGATATAACTACTATGGGGCATTTGTCTCTAAAGAAAATCAGGATGATAACGTAAAAAGTTTTTTACAGCATTACACGGATCAAATAAATTATATCCGTGAAAATAATGTAAAAGCTGACAATGGAACACAAAGTCAGTGGGATTATTATCTCAACAATGAACCTGAATCCTTACTTGCCTACAGGGGCAGCCGCGATCAGGTTGAACCCTTGCTAACCTCTACATGGAACCAGGATTATCCTTACAATATTTTATGCCCTGAAGATGCTGACGGGCCAGGCGGACATGTTTATGTAGGTTGTGTAGCAACTGCCATGTCTATGATCATGCATTACTGGAGATATCCCTGGCAGGGAAGTGGAACACATACGTATTATGAGTACCCTTACGGCACACTAAGTTTCAATTATGGTGATGCCTATTTTGATTACAATGCTATGCAGGATGAAATCGATAATGGGAATCCATGGGAAATAGCAGAAATTGGGTATGCTGCAGCGGTATCAGTTGACATGGGTTTTTCAGCAGACGGTTCAGGTGCCTTTAGTCAGGATGTTCCTTATGCACTGGAAACTTACTTTAATTATGACAATGCTTGTCAATACATACAAAAAAGTAACTATTCACTATCTACATGGCAAAATATGATCCAGGGTAATTTAGATGAATTAAAACCCATTTATTATTCAGGCAGAGATTCTGACAACGGTGGTCATGCCTTTGGGCTTGATGGCTATGAAGGAGATAATTATTATCATTTCAATTTTGGATGGAGCGGAAGTAATAACGGATGGTATTCATTATCAGAAGTAGGTGGTTTTTATAACCAGCAGGCTATGGTATATAATATTTATCCCGAAGACCCTGATTATCCATATGTTGCAGAAGACGAAACTATCCTTGCTTCAACTTCAGGATCTTTTACAGACGGCAGTGGCCCTGCTGAAGATTATCCCACCGGAATGGATGCCAGTTGGTTAATTGATCCTCAAACAGAAACCGATTCTATAACCTACATTACTTTAGATTTTATTCAATTTAATACTTCATCTTCTGATTACCTCAGGGTATATGATGGTGGGTCAACCAGTGATGCAATACTGGGAGAATTTTCAGGAGATGAATTACCCGGAACCATCAATTCAACCGGAAATCAAATGCTAATCACATTTACATCTACAGGCTCTGGTGAAGGTTTTAAAGCAGAATATAAAACACACGCACCAACATACTGCCAGGCACAACAGTTTTATACAGATCCTACCGGAACAGTAACAGATGGCAGCGCAACATTCCATTACAACAATTCAACTACATGTATTTATATTATCCAGCATCCGGAAGGTGTTAACTATAATATTGAGTT
Source organism: Marinilabiliales bacterium (assembly GCA_002869465.1). Lineage (GTDB taxonomy): Bacteria > Bacteroidota > Bacteroidia > Bacteroidales > F082 > UBA4459. The sequence goes on along the minus strand of PKSW01000235.1, from coordinate 2,820 downwards.
TACTTCTTTTAAAACAGAAGCAGATAAAGATGTGGTTACCATTTACGATGGAAGCCAGAGTGTAATTGGTGAATTCTCAGGTGACGAATTACCTGGGTATCTGCAAATAGAAACAGATATGTTGTTCATTACCTGGAGTACAAATTCTACCATTAAAGATGAAGGCTGGTCGTTTGATTATACTGTTGACGGTGTGGGCATAGAAGAAAATTTTGAATACGACAATCTCAGTATTTATCCGAATCCAACCACCGGATTGTTGAATGTAAGCTTCGACATCGAAAAATCTGAAAAACTGGAAGTTCAGTTTACCAATATGAATGGCCAGATTCTGCAAACAGAAACCCGGGACGGATTTAATGGACATTATCAAAATAATTTCAACTTAAATAATTATCCAAAAGGTGTCTATTTGCTGAGCATTATAAGCGATAAAGGAAAAGTTGACAAAAAGGTTGTATTGAAATAAATACAGCCTGAGAAATAACTTAAAAGCACGGTCAATTGCAACCGTGCTTTTTTTATGCCATTTTTTTATTGATCTCGGAAAGTAACTCCTTTAAAAGCTTATCCTGCTCTTTACCTTCTATACATGATTTAATTTTCTTTTGAAAATGATAGCATGTCATATGTCTTCGCTCCAGGTTTCTGCTAATCTCATATGACGATATGTCAGGAAAAATACAATTCAGTAAAGTGATTTCCAGCGCTTCATGTAAAGGTATCCGGCAATTATGAAACAGGGTGTTGGAAGTAGCAGATTCTTCCGACTTACATTTCGTACAGCGTCTTGAAAACGGTTTCTTTCCCTTACAATAGTTAGTGTTACCGCATTTTTTGCAAACGAAACCTTTTTCCCACTTTTTCCGCGATAATAATTCCAGGCAAACTTCTTCACCCGGATATAGTATTTTGAATTTCTTCAGAACAGGCCTTATGTCATTTTTAATTTTTGACATGCTTCACAACAGGTTTATCTTATTTAATTGTCGTGGTATAATTTTTGACAAAATTAACAAAGTGATATTAAAGCGCTATAGAAAAATTTATATTTTTGCAAAAAAATTAGAATTACAAAATAATTATTTGAATATGAAAAAATTAGGATTGATCTTTTTCTCGGCCCTGCTTATGACTTCCTACGGTTGCAATAACTTAAAGGGAAATCAAGATGAGAATGGCATTGTGGTAACTGAAAATGAAACCACATCAGGTAAACAATCATCTGACGCAACTGCCGAACCCGAATACTTGACTTATGATACTTTTATTGAAAAGGTATGGGACTTCGAGAGTAACCCGCAAGAATGGGTCTATAAAGGCGATGTACCCTGTGTAATCGATTTTTATGCCGATTGGTGTAAACCGTGTAAAATGGTAGCTCCCATCATGGACGATCTGGCAGTAGAATATGAAGGAAAAGTAAAAATCTATAAAATAGATACAGACAAGGAGAAACGCCTGGCTCAAGTATTCCAGGTCAGAAGCATTCCATCAGTGCTGTTTTCACCTGTAAAAGGCAGACCCATGATGCAAGCTGGTGCTTTACCAAAAGAACAATATAAAAAGATCATTGATGATGAACTTTTAAAAACGAATTAATCAAAACAAATTGAACTTATTAATTAAAAAATAAAATGGAGCATTTAACAAAAGAAACTTTTCACGAAAAAGTATTTAACTACGAAGTAAACAAAGATTGGAAATTTGAAGGCGATTTACCATGCATTATTGATTTTTATGCCGACTGGTGTCAACCTTGTAAGATCGTATCGCCGATTCTTGAAGAACTTTCGAAAGAATACGAAGGTAAAATCAATATTTATAAAGTAAACACAGAGGAGCAAACTGAACTTGCAGGCGCTTTTGGAATCAGAAGTATCCCTTCATTGCTGTTTTGCCCCAAAGAAGGTCAACCACAGATGGCTATGGGTGCATTACCAAAAGAAAGCCTTGAAAAAGCGATCTCAGATGTACTTTTAGCAAACAAGAACTAAATAACAAACAACTCACCCAAAAGGCTGCATTTACATGTGGCCTTTTTTTATTTTTGCATGCGTGGATCAACAATCACATCTCATTTTAGCTGCCGCATATCTTCCTTCGGTTAGCTATTTCGCATTGTTAAACAATGCTCAAAATGCCATAATAGAGCAATTTGAAACCTACCCCAAACAAACCTTCCGGAACCGATGCGAGATATATACCGAGAAAGGGGAAACATCCCTGGTGATCCCTGTCAGCAAGCCAAATGGTAATCATACAAAAATAAAAGACATCCAGATTTTTAACAATGACAATTGGTACGTGAAACACTGGCGGGCCATCGAATCAGCCTACCAGGCATCTCCCTACTTTTTATACTATAAGGATGAATTGAAGTCATTCTTTGATGGTTCATATAAAATGCTGTTGGAATTTAACCTTGCCTTAATCAGGCATTTTTGTAATTTGTTTGATATTAAGACATTCATTCAGCTTTCATCCGAATATTTAAAAAGTGCAGATATAGATTACAGAGAAGTATTATCTCCCAAAAAACCACCCATTATTCACAATTTCCCTGAATACACTCAGGTATTTGATGCAAAACATGGGTTTATTCCGAACCTCAGCATCCTTGACCTGTTATTTAACCTAGGCCCCGAAAGTAGAGATTATTTATCCCGATTGGGAGAATTACTAACGCAGCAAGCTTAATACTCGCAGGTCAAAATACGTTCTTCATTTTCACCCACTTCAATTTTTATGATGGTATGATATTCCGGTAAGAGTTCTGTGATCATTTCAGGCCACTCGATAAAGCAAAAATTTCCGCTA
>PKSW01000466.1 GCA_002869465.1 Marinilabiliales bacterium | reverse complement strand
GCAGATCCGACTTTCAGAAAAGAATATTTTTCACGCCAGTACGCCAGTTTTGTGCTGGATAAAGTCTGGCAAAGAGCTTACGATTTGGGTTACGGTAATTATTTTTTAGATGAAGATGGGCCTGCCATTAATGATGACCATGTATTTGTCAACAAATATGCTAAAATTCCTTCTATTGATATTATCCATTTAAACCCTGTCAATAGTAATAAAAGCTTTTTCAGGCATTGGCATACCCTTGGCGATAATATGGAACACATTGACAGAAACAGTCTTGGAATGGTTGGAAAAGTTGTGTTAGACGTAATCTATCACGAATAAAATGATTTTACTCTTAAAATGGGGTAATCGTAATACCTATGGAAATCGGACTCATTCCGGGACCTTTTTCACTCTGAAAAATATCGGAAATCTGGTAATAACCATATAAACTCGCAACCTTATATCCTATGCGTAAAGTAAATCCGTAAGACCAGTCTTCGAGCTGGCGGATGGTTTTGGTTTTCTCTTTTACCATTATCTCTTCATCATAGCGGTCACCTTTATACTTTTGCTTACTGTCAATCAGGTAGCCAACCTTAAATCCGGGGACTAATTTAAATCCATTTTTCCATCGTAATTTTATTTCAATGGGTAAATCCAGATAAGTGAGGTTTACTTTGCTTTTCCTGTATTCAACACTGCTGGGGATGCTCACAAATTTGATTGTATCAGCTTTTATATCTTCGATAACAGAATTAGAATACATATTATGATTTCTTATGCCAAGGCCAAATGCAAAAGAAGCAAGCTCTTGATTACCAATTTGCATATTATATTGCATAAATGCTGTAGCTCCCTGTTGTATGGTCCTCAATTCAAAAAACTGATCCATATAGGGCGGGTTAATATCATACAACCAGATATCAGTAAAAACATCCACTCCAACGGTGAATTTACGCTTGGCACTTTCACTAATCACCTGCGAAACAGCATCCAGGCTGAATGACAATAAAAGCAGGCTTACTAAGAAAATATGTACTTTTTTCATGTTTTACTTTTTATGTGTGCAAAGATAATATTTGCAATGATAAACCGAGGAACTATTCCAGCAGCAGACCATCAATTATTTTTTTCATTTTATCCGAGTTCCACCGGGCAGCGCCTTTTTTACTGATGACAACCCTTCCATCTTTACTGATTAAGAAGGTGGCAGGTATGCTTTCAGAAGCAAAATCAGCAGGCGTATTTGTGTAGATATAAAAAGGAAGCTTTTCATAACCGTGTTTCCCTGCAAAAGCATGTATCTTATCCCGATGTTCATTGCTTACAAGTACAAAATGAATTTTGTCACTATAATCAGCGTATAAGTCGGCAATACCTGGCAGTTCGCCAATACATGGCGGGCACCACGTGGCCCAGAAATTCAAAAAAACGGGTTTGTCATCCAATGTAGATAAGGAAACCTTTTTTCCTTGCATATCATAAAATTGCCAGTTATATGATGCATCACTCACTATAAATTGATCTTCAGACGATAATTCTGATGGGGGCATCGATACCATCCTGATAAAGAAAGATGAAACTTCCTTCCGGGTTCCCGGAATAATCAGCAATGCAATAAGAATAACAAAAAGAAAATCAGTGATAATGCTGAACGTTTTCTTCTTTTTGAAGTAGTTTTTTATATAATCACGTGGTGAGAATGCCATGAATTCGGACTGTTGTTTTAAGAAGCTATGGTTTTGTTAAACCTGCTCTTTTGTCTAAAAGTTCATCAATTTGTTCGGGTGTAAGATTGGGGTTTGTCAGCAGCTCATCAATCTTCTTAATATCGTTTCCCGTTTCATTCACATCGATAACTGGCATATCTTCTTCTTGTTCAATAAAATCATATTCTTCACCCAGTTCTTCTCTCAATTGTTTTACAAGTGTTCTTACCATTTCCCTCACAGGCTCTCCAAATTGTCCTTGTAACTGGTAGGCAATCTGGTCTTTCATATTTTCGTAGTTGTTAAAAAAGAACTGGAATTGCTGAAGCATATGCTTATCAATACCCGGCACTTCATCTATCGACTTGTCTTCCATCAGCTTTTTAAAAAGCCGGAACAACTCGTCTAATTCCTGTCTAAATTTTTCGTCTTCCATGGTAGCAGCAAAATTAGTTATAATTTAAATTTTAAGTGGTTTTGTTAACTGTTATTAACAAACTAACAGGAAGTTATCAAAAATTAAACCAAGTTTTTCCTTTTTCGAAGGAATCCCTGAACAAATGCGATTAAAAGGACTAGGACACTGATAAATACAGAAACGCGGGCAATATAATCGCCATTTTCAACATAATATGTCAATTTGTCGTTGGCGTTGATCTGTTGACTGATAACGGCAGGTTCCCAGTATCCGGTACGTTGGAATACATCCCCACGCTGGTTGATGAATGCCGAAATACCCGTATTTGCCGAGCGCGCAATACTTCTGCGGGTTTCAATAGCTCGCAACACTGAAAAAAGAAAATGCTGGCGATGGCCAGGCGTATTTCCCCACCAACCGTCATTGGTAATTACAAAAATAATGTTAGCACCTTCACGAATTCGCTTTATAACAAACTCACCATAAACGGATTCGTAACAGATGATGGATGCAATTTTGGTAGAGTTGACATCAGTTAAAACTAAGATATCATTATCTGTTCCCAGCGAACCGATGGTGCCTCCCAGGTCAATGGCCATCTTTTCAAGGGGTTTTAAAATGCCCCAGGATGGCATGTTTTCAACGCCCGGTGTCAATTTAGATTTATGATAAACCTGAATATTTGAAGTAGTATCAATTAGAAAAGCCGTATTATATGCATAATAATAGTTATCACTGTTATGAAATTTCCTGGCGGCATGGCCCGGTTTTTCATTTTTAGGCAATTCACGATAGGTGGAAGCACCAATAATGATGGATAGTTGCGGGAAAGCAGAAACATAATTTTTAAGTTCGTTGATCAGTGGTGATGCTTCTAGATGACTTTCCCAGATACTTCTTCGTCCATCGTATAAAGTGGATTCGGGGAAGACGAGAAAATCAGTTGTTTTTGTTACTTTTTGGTCAGCTAGCGAAAGATTTTTTTCAAGTAACAACATGGGATTCAGATCGTATTGTTCATTATATGGATCCGTATTGGGTTGTACAACAACTACCTCAATAGGATCTTCTTTTTCATCGTATTGTTCATACATGATGAAAGAAATGGTCATTGGCACAAATAGCAGCAATATCAGCAGAATGCGGTTTAAAATAAGGAGTGGCTTATCGGCTTTTGAAATAGCCAGTTTAATAATGTGATAAACGAGAATATTCACCATGATCACCCAGGCTGTTCCGCCCAGCGCTCCGGTATATTCATACCATTGAATCCAGGTTGGGGTGGATGCAAAAACATTTCCCAAGTTTAACCATGACCATGTTAAATCCCAGTTCATATGGAAGTATTCCCAGCTAATCCAGTAAAACAGCAGAATGATAAAGCCTTTTTGATTTTGAAATAGTTTAACCTTACTTAGATGAAACAAATAAAAAATAACTGAAATAAAAAGCGAGTTTAAAGCAATGGCTAAAATGGAACCCACATCTGTTGAATACCATATCCACCAGGTTGTGAGAGCGTTCCAAGTAATAAATGCAAGCCATGCATACCAGAACACACCTCTTTTTTTGTGATCGCCAAGATATTGTTGAACGAAAAGAAGTGGTACAAGTGCAATAAAAATCATTGGGGCAAACCCATTTTCAGGCCAGGAGGCAGCTAATAATAATCCGCTTGCAAGTGACAGAAGAAGTAAATGTATTCTTTTCATCTCAAATCTTGTAATCATGCTAAATTAAAGGAATTCTTGTTAAATGGAATCGAACAACTTAAAGAAAAGGTTATTACTTTGCCAATCAGGAAAGTTTTAAATTCATAAATTCAATCACTTTCTCCCAATAACCTTCTTCAAAATGACAGTCGGAATGCCCTTTTTCGGGCAATCTCCATAGTTCGACTTTGCCCTTTCTTCCTTTTGCATATAGTTTTTCGCCTTGTTCTTTAGGAACCGTCACATCTTTTTGGCCATGAATCAGTAAAAAATCAGCGCTGGCATTGTGAATATGATTCACCGGCGCAATATCTGAAAATTTAAGTCCTATTTTATACTGTATATACTTCATTGATCCCCAAATTATGGGCGTTGGGATATGCCGGTCTTTAAGTTGCTTTTTCAT
>PKSW01000343.1 GCA_002869465.1 Marinilabiliales bacterium | reverse complement strand
GCATAAAACCTCGGAATAAAAACGATAAAGTTAACGAGGAATGGCAAGCCATGCCACAAGTGTTTCCATTTCAGTTTGAAGTCGGAAAAAGTTACTGAAACCAAATAGAGGTACAAAAGTGGCATTTTAAAAAATACCAATGAACTCAGAAATATACCCAGTGCCGGAAAGTTGGGGTAAATATAACCGCCAAGAAAGATACTATCAGAGTCAATAGCACTTACAATCAAAAACATGGCCAACAGCACATTGCCCAAATAATTTGCAGAGCGCATTGAAAGCAAAGAAGCAGCCATTAATAAGCTCACAAATACAACCAGGAGCGAAAGGATTTGAAGAATGTTTAGTTCCATTTTATCAGGGAAAAGTCAAAAGTAAGGAAATATATTTAGGTCAAAGTTAGCCCAATCTCAAATTTTGAATTTAAAACCCATTTATTGCAATTTTACCATCTGAATCAAATTGAATTTAAACATAGTTTAAAAAATTTGATTCGTATTAATAAACTTTAAAAGATTTAATTTCACTGGGCGCAAAGCAATATTCATGTTTTCTAAATAATACCAGCTATTTTAAAGTTAAGGATCAATTATAGAAATTATTATTAGAAATGTTCTGCCAATAAAAAATTGTCATGAAATTAATATAATCATAACCTATCGATTATCAAGTCTCCCCGGAAGGGTTCGAACCTTCGACCCGCTGATTAAGAGTCAGCTGCTCTGCCAACTGAGCTACGGAGAGCAATTCAATTGCAAAATTATGGCTTTTTGAAAATTCTACAAGCGATAATCAACTAGTTCTTCTCGTAAATTTTATCAATAAGATTTTTGTATTTACTCATGATCACCTTACGTTTGAGCTTTTGGGTGGGTGACAAATCACCACTTTCCGGTGTCCAGCTTTCACTGACCAGTTTAAATACTTTGATCTTTGAAACTTGCCCGAGTGATTCATTGTATTTATCTACCTCTTCCTGGTATCTCGCCAAAATTTTCGGGTGTTTAACCAGATCCGTATTGTCCACAAATTTTACCTTGTGTAAAAAACACCAATTGTGTAGGAATACAAAATCGGGGACGATGATTGCGGCTGTAAATTTCTCGTTCTCACCGATGACCATGATCTGATCGATAAACTGCGATTCTTTGAACTTGTTCTCAATTTGCTGCGGGGCTACATATTTGCCACCTGAAAGCTTGAAAATTTCTTTTTTGCGGTCAGTGATCGTCAGCATGCGGTTTTCATCCAGTTCGCCAATATCACCGGTGTGGAACCAACCATCCTCATCAATTACCTCTTTTGTAAGTTCGGGATTTTTATAATAACCCTTCATCAGGTTTTCGCCTTTGGCCAATATTTCGCCATCTTCGGCAATTTTCACATCTACTTCTTTCGGAACCACACCCACGCTGCCAAATTTGATCCACGGAAAATAATAGTTATTAGCAGAAATAATGGGTGAGGTTTCAGTCAACCCATATCCTTCCTGCACTATAATTTGCGCTGCCCAGAAAATACGTGCCAGCCTCGGTTGCAGGGCTGCACCACCAGATATAACGCCTTTCAGTTCTCCACCCAAGGCTTCGCGCCATTTGCTAAAGATCAATTTGTTGGCTATTGAAAGCTTCCAGTTATATAAGAAGCTTCTTTTCTTTGGATCGGGATCGTATTTGTCACCTACTTTCACCGCCCAGAAGAAGATCATTTTTTTAACAGCCGGCAGTTCTCTTCCCTTGTTGATAATTTTATCATATACCTTTTCAAATACCCTTGGCACAGTAATGAATGTATTCACCTTGATCTCCTTCATATTGTCACCGATGGTATCCAGTCTTTCAGCATAATAAATGACCAGGCCTTTGGCTTGCCACAGGTAATTTCCAACCCTTTCCAGTACATGCGAAAGTGGTAAAAAGCTTAATGCACGGTCACCGGGCTTTAGGTAATCGCAAAACTGAAATGCCATTAACAAGTTACTCACTACATTGTTATGTGTCAGCATCACACCTTTTGATAAGCCCGTAGTGCCCGAAGTATAGATCAAAGTAAGGAGATCGTCAGGTTGCACATCATCCCTGCGTTTTTCAAGTAAAGGTCTTAATTCCTTTTCTTTGGATACACCCAGTTCACAAATCTCTTTCCAGTTGTTGGCACCTTTTACCTCATCAATGGTATAGATATCTTTCAGGTTATCCGTTTTATCAAATACGGGTTTAATTTTCTCATAGAGTTCGGCATCCGAAACAATGATGATCTTTGAATCGGAATGTGATAATATATGGAGGTACTCTGTCTCACTAATAGTTGGATAGATACCTACATGCACACAGCCAATTTGCGACATACCGAAATCAATAAAATTCCATTCGGGCCGGTTGTTGGTCACCGATGCAATTTTATCACCTTTTTTAAAACCCATGGCCAATAATCCCAAACTGAAATTATCAACATGTTTTCGGTATTCAGCCGTGCTGAAATTTTCCCATTTTCCATTTCTTTTCACAGATAGGGCGACATCATAATTAAAATGTTCTTCTGCATTTGTTAGCACGTCAAAAGTCCGGGTTATCTTGGTCATCTGATTGATGTTAAGTGGAAATAAATTGAATTTGTAAATGTAATATTTATTTAATTGAATATGATATTTTGTATTGAAATTGAAAAAAGGCAGGATTAACAGCTTTTCCTTTTCCATATCTTTGCATGAAAGGTCGCAAACGATGACAAAAGATAATCCGGAAAAAAGTGCTTTAAATGTTCAGAAAGGTATAGATCAACCTTCTCAGGTGAACCCGTTATTATCTGCCGGACTTCAAAAATTTAAGAAAGTCAAACCAACGGTGGATGATTTCTATCAGGGTATTCTGAACCATGAACGGTCGATGCTGGGACGAGCCATTACACTGATTGAAAGCTCACTTTCTGAAGATGCCGAAATTGCCCGGCAGTTGATCAATCGGTGCCTGCCGCATTCTGGCAATTCGATCAGGCTGGGCATTACAGGTGTACCCGGTGCTGGTAAAAGTACGTTTATCGAATCTTTTGGATTAAACCTCATCGAAAAAGGACATAAAGTGGCTGTGCTGGCCATCGATCCGAGCAGCACACGTACCAAAGGCAGTATTTTGGGTGATAAAACCCGGATGGAAGCTTTGTCGACAAATAATTCAGCATTCATCAGGCCATCAGCCAGTTCGGGAACACTGGGCGGTGTGGCAAGGGCCACCCGCGAAGCTGTTATTCTATGCGAAGCAGCCGGATTTGACATCATCGTTATTGAAACGGTAGGGGTGGGACAATCGGAAACGGCTGTTTCACAAATCGTTGATTTTTTTCTGTTACTTATGCTGGCAGGTGGTGGCGACGAATTACAGGGAATAAAACGCGGTATCATGGAAATGGCCGACCTGATCGTGATCAATAAAGCGGATGGAGATAATATAAAAAAAGCAGATTTATCCAAAAGAGATTTTGAAAATGCCTTGCATTTATTTCCGGCTTTGCTAAACGGCTGGACACCCAAAGTGCTGACGGCATCTGCATTATACAATAAAGGATTGGCAGATGTCTGGGCAACTATCGAAGAATTTATATTACTTACCAAAGAAAATGGCTATTTCAAAAAGTTAAGAAACGAGCAGTCACTCGGTATTTTAAAAGAAGGTATTGAACAGGGATTGACATCGGGATTCTTCAATTCGCAAACCATCAAACCATTGATAAAGCAATATGAGCAACAAATCCTCAATGCGGAGATCAACCCTTATGAAGCAGCTCAACTGCTGCTTTCCACTTATATCGAAGAATTAAAAAAGCGTTAGACGTTCTTTATTTCCGGTTTGGCAGGGATCAATATCGAAACAACCACACTGGCCACCAGGATTAACAAGACCACCATCAGGGATTGCATGGTGGTTATTTCAACATAGTGATGCAACAGCATTTTGGCGCCTATAAATACGAGCAAAGCAGATAAGCCGATTTTCAGGAAACGAAATTTTTCAATTACATTGATCAGCAGGAAGAACAACGACCGGAGCCCGATAATGGCAAAAATATTGGAGAAATAAACCATAAACGGGTCTTTGGTGATCGAAAAAATGGCCGGTACCGAATCCACTGCAAATATCACATCCGAAAATTCAATCACCATCAACACGACGAACAGCCCGGTCAGGTAAAGTTTACCATTTTTCCTGATAAAAAATTTGGGCCCTTCATACTC
>PKSW01000352.1 GCA_002869465.1 Marinilabiliales bacterium | reverse complement strand
CCGCTGGCCAGGTCGAAATACACCTGGTAAGAATAATACTGGGTCATCGGGATGATCTCAATGGCCTTATCAGGTTTCGGATGAGGAACAATCGGATCATCCTCCTTAAAGCATGAACTTAGAATAATAGATAGGATGAATATGTATAAAATACTGTTTTTCATTTTTTACTTATTGAATTTAAACTGAACCCTTGCAAAAAAAGTTCGTCCCCAATTAACAGGGACAGAACCACCACCACCTGAATGAATGCCGCCACTCTGGCTTCCGGTGGCATTGATATTGGTATTGTTAAAAAGGTTTTTTCCACCAATTTGTATATTAATCCTCCTTTTCCAGAACCACCTGTTCATGTTTATATCGAGGCTGTTATATGCTGAAATTGTTGAGATGTCCGTTGTGCCGTCTTCATTTAGCACAAGTATTGGGTAGGCACCATTGTATTTATAGAAAAAGGAAAAGTGTAAATCTGTTTTTTGCCACCAGTAATTAATCTGGGTGGTGGCATCATTACTGTAAATAAAATCATGGCTGCTGTTTGATGATTCGTCATATTGTTTTCTACCTGTAACGGCAAATCCAAGTATTATCTTTAACCATGGGTACACCCGGTTATTGAAATTGAATTCAAATCCTTGCGTGTAATATTCATCAACATTTGTGTATGAATAAAGCAATGGTTCAGCACTTACTTGCGCCAATTCAATTTTGTTTTTTATGTGGTTGTAAAACAAACCCAGGTCAATTCCCCAGTTGTAAGCTGCAGGTGTTTGCGGATTATAATTCAATGCAAGATTGACATTCTGTGAAGTTTCAGCAACCAAGTCTTCATTACCATGAATATTGTGATTGATATCTACGAAATCAAGATACAATTCCTTTAACGATGGTGCCCTGAATCCTTTGGCGAACGACAACCTTACTGCTAAAGGTACCGTTATATTCCACTTCACATTTAATGAATAGACCAATGGGGCATTGTAATTTGTATTATAAATAGCCCTGATACCTGGTTGAATGCTTAACTGAGGTACGGGTGAGTAGTTGATGCTTAGGAAAGCAGCATAATCGCCAATTTGCTGATATTCATTCTTGATTCTTTTACCATAGCCTGATTCGTAATTAAGATCAATACCCAGCTGGTATTTTAATATTTCACTCTTTATAATATTATTGAAATCGGCACGAAATAGTAAATTATCAAAGCGTGCCGTGTCCTGTTTATCTGATTCGGGCACCAATGATTCTTCAAGGTTTGTCAGATCTTTTAAATAAGTGTTTTTTACCCTGCTGTAAAATGAATAAGCACTCAATATATTTATAATTGATCTTTTAGCCAGCTTTTGTGTTAATTCACCGCGTACCCCCCAGCGGTTGGTAAAAAAGTATTTATCAAAAGCCTTGTCATAATTAAATACTTCAAGGGGGATGCCTTTATCCTGGATTTCTTCGAAGAAATAATCACCTTCGAATATGAGTTTGGTCTTTTCAGTCTTGAACATATAGGAGCCATCAATGTTATACTGAAGTTTCGGTTTCCATTGCTGATATCTTGTTGTGTCAAAAGTGCCAAAACCATCAAAGAAATTACGGCCGGCATTAAGCTGAAAACTATTTTTTTTGATGGAATAAGAACCTCCTGCAGTAAAATTGTAAACTCCAACAGATTCATAGTAAGCATCAGCATTTAGCGTAACATTATCACGGTCGCTTTCTTTCCGGATGATGTTGATTACGCCCGCAAGGGCATTGCTTCCATAAACGACAGACATAGGTCCCTGGATAATTTCAATATGATCGATATTTTGCATATCTAGTTGTTCCAGGTCAATTTGCCCATTTTGTCGGCCTATAACCGGAACACCATCAACAAGAAATTTGATATGTTCACCCTGTAACCCTTGCATGGTAATTGATGAACCCAATGCATTATCCCTAGTGCTTCGGATATTTAATTCTCCGGCAAGCATTTCGTTTAAAGAAATAGCAGCCTTATTCTCAATTTGTTGAGATCCCAGCACTTTAATTTTATAAATGGACTGATCAACAGTTACAGGCCTGAATTGAGCAGTAACAACCACTTCATCTACATTGTAAACCATAGGTTCCATGATCAAAGTTCTTTTGTCACCCGGTTGGATGGTGTCAATCAGGTTTCTGTAACCCACAAATGTGGCTGTCAGTTTTACCGGATGCTGAATCTCAAAAGAAAGGTTACCATTTATATCTGTAGTAAATCCTCTTTTAGCTTCATTGGTTGAGTTTAATAACTCAATTATTACATTGGCATAAGCTATCGGCTTATTATTAATCTCATCTTTGAGGCTGATATGAGTCTGTTGGGCTGTAAGCGAACTTACAGCCCCGATCAACAAACTCAAAATAAGGATTACGTAGTATTTTTGTTGAAACATTAACGTACCAGTAATTTTTGGTTGGTTTGAATGTTATTTCCGTTTAACTGAATAATATACAGGCCTTTCGTAAAACCATTCAGGTCTATTTTATAGCCGTTTCTTAAATCAATTTGGGAAACATCCGACTGATAAATAATTTTCCCTGATTGATTCATGATGATCATGGAATCATATGAAGCTTCTTCCGAAATCTTAATATTTACAAATGAGGCAGCAGGATTTGGATACGCAGTAAGCTTTCCGATTTCAGTTTTCAGTTCATCCACCGATGCAAGAGAAACCATTGATTTGTTGATCACAAAATTTCCTGTTGTTGACCCTTCCCATGATTCGAAAGTCAGTTTATAAACATCACCGTTATAGCTTTGTACAAAAAAGGCAGTTGAATCAGCTATTTCCCACGTGAAAGTACCCATGTCGAATGATTTCCAATCGTAACCTATCACGTTCTTTGCTGAATCGAATGGCATTTCTGCCCAACTATTGAAATCATCAGGTACGGGATAAAATTCGTTGGCACCAATATCCACATTGCTGGTGGCGCCGGTTACCAGATAAGGCACCCAGTTGCCATCATTGTCTTTGGTAAGGTCCATATATTTTGTAAATAAAATATCCCAGGTTTCTGACTCCGGATCCCTGTCTAGTTCTTCATTGTTTACTAATGAATAGTAATAGAACCTTTTATTTTCATAGGGGGCAACTGCAATGTCTTCATTTATTTCATCAGCCCCGTCGAGGTCAGCATAACGAATGGTATAGATATTGGCCAGAGATTGTTTCCCAACGATCCATAGCTTTTTAAAACTTCCATCAGCAAGTTGAATCACATAAATTGAATCGCCGGTGAGGTTATGCGTAGCCATATTATAAGTACCCCATCCATAATCAGGATGCCCAGTCGCATTTACGTTAAAGGCACCATCTTCCCAAACTGTAGGCGAGTTGTAAATCGGTTGCCATGCAACCATTCCGGCTGTGTCAACTAAAGCCCAGTCAGCGGTGTCGCCTGAAGGATAGGTATACAGTGTAACGCCGTTTCCTTCGTTTATCATCACGCCAGCACTGAATTTTGGTGTGTAAAAAGCAATATCCCAATTATTGCGGGTTATTTCTTTAATAGTACCATTTTCAAAACTGTAATAAATATCATTTGCGTATCCTGGTCCCATGCTGAGATTCTCTGTTTGTCCGAGAATCTGGATAGCCGATATGCAGATAACAATAAGAGTAAGAATTGATTTTTTCATGATATAATTGGTTAAATTTAATTAATTGCAAACATGCATTCTCCGGATCGGAGTCCGGAAAAAACTAAAATAATAAGGTAGATTTATGGGTGCCTATAGAGCAGGGGGTGCTCTTGAAGCTTTGAATCTATAGGATTCATCTTTAAAAATAGGATTGGTAGTTTCAGTAAGTGTATAATCTGAAAATACCAAAATGATTCCGGGTTGTGTATCTGTTAAACAGGGTGTAAAATGATGATCAATCTCAACCTGGTCTTTTCCGCTTTTCTTAGTTTTTACTTGAAGAACTTTGTCCTTACCTGATTTGTCAGGTGTGGAAAACGGATGTTGATCGAACACATAAAAGTGAAAAATGGCTCGTTGGTGAATAGAAATCAATTCGCCCATCAGCAGCCATACGAATGCAAAAACCAGTATAGGAAGGAACCAGCTATGTGGTGGTTTTCTATGTTGTTGTGAATTCATGCGAGGCAAATTTAATAAAATGCACGTATGTATCTTTTTAAATAAGTGAATATATGCAGATAAATACCAATTTAGAATGGTTCAAATTTAATAGTCTT
>PKSW01000206.1 GCA_002869465.1 Marinilabiliales bacterium | reverse complement strand
TTTCCAAGGTTCTGATGCACTATAGCAATATTATTTAGGCAATAACCTATCCATAAGTCAGAACCTAAAGCTTCGTATATTTTAAGGGCTTCAATCTGATTTTCCAGTGCTTCTTTTAACTGGCCTTTTTTCTGGTAAACAATACCCAATTTGTTATAGAGCGCCGCAACACCTGCACTATCATGTATGGCTTTCCTTATTTGCATGGATTCGTTAAAAAAGTTAACAGCTTTTGTATAATTGCCTTTATCTATGTAAATAATACCCATATCGTTATATGATTGGGCAATCCCTTTTTTAAAACCAAGTTGATTTGCCAATTCAAGCGCTTCATTTCCATACATCAGCGCTTTATCTGATGAAACAAAACGGTATTCCCAACATAAATCGCACAAAATCTTAACCTTATTCGTATCGGAAGATGTTTGAAGTTGCATTTCCAAACTGTCAATTTGGGCTTCCAGATTATAGAACCATCCAGTTAGTAGTATACAAAGCAGAAAAATATATCTATGTCGCATTTTCTGATTTTGGTCATTGACAAATATAGAATTATTGGCACAAGTTTTTTATGACATTTTTTACAAATCAGAAAATGCATTCAGATTTTCATATTTTTACCAAGCATTAAAAATATACCTATGAACCTATTTAAATATTTCAGAATATCGGCTGCAATGTTAATTGCAATGTTTGTTGCGGCTACTGCACAAGCACAAATTGAGTGGACTTCCGGAGAAGTTACTCTAAGTTTCAGAACGGTAACAGCAAACGGTAACTATGCACCTAAACATGTGCTGGCAGTTTGGGTAGAAGATGAAAGCGGATTTGTAAAATCACGGCTTGTAAGAGCAAATAACAGGAAACAATACCTGTACACTTGGATAGCAGCATCTAATTATAATGAAATGGATGCAGTAACTGGTGCAACCATCAGTTCGCATCAATCTCACACTGTAGTTTGGGATTGCACTGACCTTGAAGGCACGGAAGTTCCAGATGGCACCTATACAATTCATATAGAATTTACTGAGAAACATGCACAAGGGCCTTTGTATGCTATTAATTTTATAAAAGGAGGTGAAGAACAACATCTGACGCCTTTCGACCAGGCTAATTTCAAAGATGTTCAACTGGACTTTATTCCTGAAACAACCGGGATTGAATTGCAGGAATTAGAAAATACACTTTCAATCTTCCCAAATCCGTGTGATGGCTTATTTACTATTGATAAACTTCCAACTGAAACAGAGAAAATCATTATTGTTGATAACTCAGGGAAAGAGATCCGAACATGGGATCGGAATGAAATAAAGAATTCCGAAAGTTTGCAGGTAGATTTAAGACATTTAAGCAGCGGGATTTATATGCTGAGACTTAATACCAAAGGACAATCCATTAGCAGGAAACTAATAAAGAATTAAACTATTCTCATCTACGATTTGCAAGTTAGCTTGAACTTCAGGTGCCAAATTTTTTACATTTGCAGTTCAAAATATACTACTGTGGAAATTCTGGATAAATTAGAAGCAATTAAGAAACGCTGGGAAGATTTAGCTGCTCAGATGAATGATCCTTCTGCCATGTCGGATATGAAAAGATTCGTGCAGTTAAATAAGGATTATAAGGAACTTGAGCCTATTGTTAAAGCATATAATGATTACTCGAAACTGATGGCTGATATTAAAAGTGCCAAAGATGTTTTGAAAAACGAGAAAGATCCTGATTTTAAAGAAATGGCCAAGGAAGAACTGGAGGAACTGGAGCCTCAGATAGAAGAGTTGGAAGAAGAAATACGGGTATTGCTTATCCCTAAAGACCCACAGGACGATAAGAATGCCGTGATGGAAATACGTGCAGGAACGGGTGGCGATGAAGCCAGTATATTCGCAGGCGATCTATACAGAATGTACCAGAAATATTGCGAGACAAAAAACTGGAAAATTGATGTGGTGGATGTAAATGAAGGAACCGCCGGCGGATTTAAAGAGATTGTGTTTGATGTGATTGGTGAAGGTGCATATGGTATGTTGAAATTTGAATCAGGCGTGCACCGTGTACAACGTGTTCCGAAAACCGAAACACAGGGGCGTGTGCATACTTCCGCAGCTTCCGTTGTGGTATTGCCCGAAGCTGATGAGTTTGATGTAGAATTGAATGACAAAGACATCAGAAAGGATACGTTTTGTTCAAGCGGTCCGGGAGGCCAATCAGTGAATACTACCTATTCTGCCATTCGGCTTACACATATTCCAACGGGTATTGTAGTAAGTTGCCAGGATGAAAAATCGCAGATTAAGAACCTTGCCAAGGCCATGAAAGTACTAAGAACCAGGTTATACGAAAGAGAACATGCCAAATATATGGAAGAAATGTCGAGTAAACGGAAAACCATGGTTTCTACCGGCGATCGTTCTGCAAAGATCAGAACTTATAACTGGCCACAAGGAAGGGTAACCGACCACAGAATTAATTTGACACTTTATAATTTGCAACAAATTGTTGATGGCGATCTTCAGGAACTATCTGATGCGCTGCAAATAGCTGAAAATGCTGAAAGACTGAAAGAAGGATTAGAATAACCTTAAATTATACAGATGTGACGCACGAACAATTATTTAATATCATTTGCAAAAAAAGATCATTTCTGTGCATCGGGCTTGATACGGATATTCAGAAAATTCCAACGCATTTGTTAGCCTCAGATGACCCGATATTTGAATTCAATAAGGCTATTATTGATGCTACGCATGATTTGGCAGTGGCCTACAAACCAAATATTGCTTTCTACGAATCCCTTGGATCAAAAGGTTGGGAAAGCCTTGGCAAGACGGTGGATCATATTAGGAAAACAACTAAAGATATTTTTATCATCGCGGATGCTAAACGTGGCGATATTGGCAACACATCTGCCATGTATGCCAAAACCTTTTTCAAGACCTATGATTTTGATGCCATAACCGTAGCACCTTATATGGGGCATGATAGCATATCACCATTTCTGGCTTTTGAGGGGAAGTGGTCCATAATACTTGCATTAACATCCAATCCTGGAGCTAGCGACTTTCAATTTTTAGAAGAAAAAAAATCAGGTAAAAAGTTATTTGAGGAAGTATTGGTAAAAGCTTCCGGATGGTCTTCAAAAGATCAAATTATGTTCGTCGTAGGTGCTACAAAAGCAGAAGCTCTTTCTGGCATAAGAAAAATAATACCGGATCATTTTTTGTTGGTTCCAGGTATCGGTGCGCAAGGCGGTAGCCTGCAAGAAGTTGCAAAATATGGCCTAAACAAGCAATGTGGATTGCTGGTCAATTCGAGCAGAGGTATCATATACGCTTCGAAAGACACTGATTTTGCTGGAGCTGCAAGAAAAAGTGTTATCGAAGTAAGAAATGAGATGGATTCCTTGTTGACGGAAGCAGGATTAATTTAACTGATTGCACTAATTATTATGGAGGTCCAGTACCCAACGACCTGCCTGTTCTATTTGAAATTCAAAACGAGAATATACTTTTGATGTGTGCATTTTATTCCATGAATAATACGAAACCTTACATGTTAGTGGGAAAACTATCGATTGAACCCCCTGACTGTTACCTGAGATAAATGGCGTTCCGCTGGAAGTTAATATTGAAAAATCTTCAACACCTGAATTATTAGATCCATTGATGAATAAATTGATGGTGATCTGGTTGCCATCGCCTTGTCTTTGAAAGCTATATCTTTCAATACTTGTTGATGATATTATTTTTGGCTTCTCAGGTAAGGGTCCCATATATTTATCATCTTCCCATATACCTGACTTAAATGCCACTTTCCCATCTTCAGTATAAGTAAATTCACCTACGCCATTTCTTTTGCCCTGCTCCCACTGACCATCGTATATTTCTCCGTTTGCCCATGTATAAGTACCTCTCCCATCAGGATAACCGTTTTTAAAGCTTCCCTCATACCTGTCAATACCTATAGCAAGCCCTTTACCGTGTGCAAATCCTTTTTTGCACTTCCCAATGTATTGTCCAGAGATTTCAGGAATAAGCACCTGACAATCAGACTGTGAAAATACCTGAGATGAGCTGAAAAAGAGGAAAAGGCAAGTATATCTAATGGCTAACCCCATTTAGTTAATTATTATAAAGATTTAAATTCCAGCGACCTGGGTCCGAAATTTCAAATTCAAACCTTGTTAAAACCCTGCTGGTACGTGTTTTATTCCAAGAATTATAACTGACCT
>PKSW01000428.1 GCA_002869465.1 Marinilabiliales bacterium | reverse complement strand
GGTTTTAATATCGGTACCTTTTAATGCCTGGTGCACTGTTTTCGCAAAAACGGGATACACGCATACGGCTGCCACATTGGGTATGCCTTTTTCGCCGCTGAAATAGGAAGTAGCCTGCAGGCAAAGGGTTTCTACTTTCTGAAATGTGTCATCTCCATTCAGTGTGGTCAGATCTATACATCCTAGTATTTGTTTCAATACCTGTTGCCTGTCAATTTCCGTTTTCCCAGCGTCAATTATCTTCCTGGCCTTATGCTCCAATTCCGGTAGTGCATATTTATACTCTGAAAAGCTGTACATATCTTTTTTTGTACAAAGCTATAAATAAAAAAGGTCGTAAAAGCGACCTCTTCTTAGCAGCGGGGATCGGATTAACTCCCTTCGATCATTGATCACAATAAAGAGGCTGAACAAATTTTAATCCTGCGTTCATAACACCAAACCCATCGTTCATGCATTTTTCCCCGGCGTTCACGCATCTGTCCCCTTTTCACCCTGCTGCTGTTGTAAATTTATCTGGTGAAAATAATAACCAACTAAAACTAATTATCATGAAAAAAATTACATTTATTATTTTGACCAGCCTGTTGTGCGGCTATATTTTAAACATTGAAGCACAAGAATATATCAATATTAATGCTTCCTTTTATAGCGAGGTCCTAGATGAGGCGAGAAACATAAATATTTATTTGCCACCTGACTATTATGTAAATCCCGACCAGGAGTATGCAACCATATATTATTTACATGGTGGCGGCGGTAACCAGAATGAAGGAACTTCAGATGCTATGTATTATTACTACATGCATGCTGAAGATACGACTAGCACTTCCCCTCCAGCGATTTTTGTTTGTCCCGATGGTTCGTGCGGACCTTATATGGGTAGTATGTGGGCAAATTCAGAATTATACGGACCGTTTGAGGATTATTTTATGCAGGATGTGATCGGATTTGTTGAAAGCAACTTCCGTGCAATCCCTGAAAAGAACTTCAGGTCCTTGGTTGGGTGGTCAATGGGAGGATGCGGTGCGGCAGATCTCTGTACAAATCATCCCGATTATTTCAGGGCTTGCATGCCAGGCATAGCTGGAATGGCGATGATCGACACTACATTGAATTCATGGAGAAGCACATGTTATGAGGAAAATGGATCGTATAACCTTACCTATGCAGGAAGCGGATTTAATACCCAGGTGCTTTTTACCTGTGCAGGGGCATGGAGTCCAAATTTAGATGTTGATCCTTATTACATTGAAATTCCGTTTGATACCCTGGGTATTTGGGTTGATACAGTTTTAACAAAATGGTATCAGTATGATATGAGTAGAAGGGTAAAAGATTTACCTGATGAAACGGAGCTGTCATGGTTCCTTGTTTGTGGTATAAATGATATTCTATGTAACTACCCTACCTATTTGGCCTTCTCTGACAGCCTTGAGGCTTATAATATTGGCTATGACTACAATTATTTTGATGGTGGACATGAATTTGATCTTGAGTCATGGATGATGGCAATTCACTGGATTGATTCCATCATAAACTTGGAATCAGTAATGCCGGGGGTTGAAATCATTGATCAGCCCATCAATTACATCTCTGTTTATCCAAATCCAGCAAGTGATGAACTTACCATAAACTATCAACTGAAAAAAAGTGCTGTTGTAAATATCTATTTGATTGACCTGCAAGGAAAACAGCATATGGTTTTACACAAAGAGGCAAATGCCATGGGCATACAAACTGAAAGCATGAATATATCGCATCTGCCTCCGGGCGTTTATTTCCTCCGCCTGCAGTCAGGCAATGATGTGGTGACAAAGAAGGTGGTGAAACTATAGAAAACAAAATACTTTTCATAAACTAAAACTAATTGTCATGAAAAAATTTACATTTCTTACAACAATAATTTTGTGCAGCATTATATTCAATATGACCGCACAGCAGTTTATTAAAATTGATGCTTCCTTTTATAGTGAGGCATTGGATGAAGTTAAAATGATTGATATTTATCTACCTGGCGATTACTATCAACATCCTGAAATTCAATATGCTACCATCTATTACTTGCATGGTGCGGGGGGTAATCAAAATTCAGGAGTAGAAAAAGCATTTTGGTACTATAACCTCCACTCTGATAATACAACAATTACATCTCCACCAGCAATCTTCGTCTGCCCTGATGGTTCGTGTCCTCCATTTATGGGGAGTGATTATGTTAATTCAGAATTGTACGGGAAATATGAAGATTTTATTATGCACGATGTGATAGGATTTATTGAAAATAACTTCAGGGCAAACCCGGATAAAAATTTTAGGATGATAACTGGCTTGTCAATGGGAGGATTTGGATCCAGCAGGCTTGCAGCTACTTATCCTGAAAAATTCAGGGCAAGTTTTCCATGCATCGGCTTTCTGGCAATGCCAGATACCACTCTGAACGCGTGGAAAGAACTGTATTATCAGGAACACGGCAATTATATTCCTGTACTCACCGGAGGTGAAAATACACAACTGTTGCTCACCACGTGTGGAGCATTTTCACCCAACTTGAGCAATCCACCCATCAATGTTGATTTTCCTTTCGATACGCTTGGAAATTGGGTAGATACGATATTAAATAAATGGTATAATTATGATGTCAGCAGATTGGTAAAAAACCTACCTGATGAAAATGAGCTGGCCTGGTTCTTAGGTTGCGGTACAACGGATTATATGTGCACTTACCCCACCTATCTTCAATTCATGGATAGCCTGGATTATTACAACATAGCTTATGATTATCACTTCTTTGAAGGAGGGCATATTTTCAATCCTGAAACCTGGATGAATGGGATGCTGTGGATGGACTCCATCATAAACTTGGAATATCAAACAGTGGGGGTTGAAATCATTGATCAGCCCATCAATTACATTTCTGTTTATCCAAATCCAGCAAGTGATAAACTTACCATAAACTATCAACTGAAAAAAAGTGCTGTTGTAAATATCAATTTGATTGACCTGCAAGGAAAGCAGCATATGGTTTTAAACAAAGAGGCAAATGCCATGGGCATACAAACTGAAAGCATGGATATATCGCATCTGCCTCCGGGTGTTTATTTCCTTCGCCTGCAGGCAGGCAATGATGTAGTGACAAAGAAGGTGGTAAAACTATAAGACTTCGCAACGCCCCTTCCTCCAACTGGCGGGAGGGGTTTCAGAAATCAATATATTCACTCCTTTTTCCCTGCCTGTCATAATAGTGCATGTAATGAATTTGAATTTTAAATGATTGGAATTTCAGCATTATGATTAACTTTAGGGCTAAAATTAAAAATAAAGTGCTGCGCACTATTATCATCGACGATGAAGCCCATGTCCGTGAATCACTGGCTGACATGCTGAAACGCCATTGCCCCAATGCAAAAGTGGTTGGCCAGGCCGAAGGAGTAAAAAGCGGGCTCAAAGCCATCCAAACACACCATCCCGACCTGGTCCTGCTCGATATCAAAATGAAAGACGGGAACGGATTCGACCTGCTGGAACAAATCGAGAACATCGACTTTAAGATCATTTTTATTACCGCTTACGATCAATATGCCATTAAAGCCTTTAAGTTCAGCGCTCTTGATTACCTGCTGAAACCGGTTGAATCTATTGACCTGAAAGAGGCCATCGACAAAGCCGATAAAATCTCACAACAGGAAGTGAACACCCAGCTGACCACCCTGGCCAATAATTTGCAAACCGACGACCAATCGAAAAAGAAGATCATCCTGAAAACTTTTGACAACATTCACCTGGTCAAGGTGAGGGACATTGTTTATGTGGAATCGGACGGACGTTATTCCACGATTTATCTTGAATCGGGCGAACATGTTATCGTTTCAAACACCCTGAAACATTACCATGAAATGCTGGGGGATTTTGGTTTTTACCGGGTGCACAAATCCTACCTGATCAATCTTGAGCATATACGTCGCTTCGAAAAAGCCGAAGGCGGTTACGTGATTCTTGAAGGTGATGCCAAAGTGCCGGTTGCTTCGCGCAAGAGAGAAGAATTACTCGAATTGTTAGAACGCATCAGCGAATAAGATGACAATCAAAGGTCTAAAAATACCGGTGCTGATTTTATTCGTCTTGCTGCACCTTATTTCTATTTCACAGGCATTTAGCGATATCGAATGGTATGATGTGGATAGCCTTCTAAAGGTCATACCTGACCAAACCGGAAAAGACAAAATGCACACCCTCAATGCACT
>PKSW01000005.1 GCA_002869465.1 Marinilabiliales bacterium | reverse complement strand
TTAATATTTTAATTGATTATTTGTCTTTTAAGTAATACTCGTTAAAATAGAGCAGGTATCCTTCCACATCCTTTTCCTTATAAAATATGGGATAATTGCTAATGGAAATAGTTACGATATCATAATCATCCGGATTTAGTCCTGAAAACACATACTCATCATTGGAAAGCGCCGTATAAAACCGGTCGGCTTCTTCTTTATTTTCAAAGTTTCCAACGGATACAATTGTTCTTTTACTGTCAAGCATCAGGCTTTTAATACGCACGTTAAGTAAATCAAACGATTTCTTTTTAAAGTCGGACAAGCGGATTTTAAGCGGATCCACCTCCACGTTGTCTGAATTCACGATGATCATGGCCAGGTGCATGGCGTTTCGGTCGAAATCGTAAATTACAGGTATTACCTTAGTAGTGTCAGTTGAGCCATCCGTATTAGCGATAGGTTCACCTAAACCATATTCTTTGTTCAGCATATTTAAAATGGATTGCGCCATGGGCGTAACAGAGCTATTCGGGTAGAATTCCAATATTTCTTTGAGGGAAGCGTAAAGGGTATCCGGCACATCCACTTTACCAAGCGATATGGCCCTCAGATACATGAATTTAGGAATTAATGCCGTGTCTTCCGGGAATTCTTCAATGCTGCTGTTCGCATAGGAAATAACCCTGAAGTACTGTTCTCTTGTATACGCTTTATATGTTTTTTGGTAAGCTTCCTGGGCTTTATATTTGTCTTCGCTTAATTTATTGAAGTAATCTGGGTCAGAAATTACTTTTGCATAGTCGCTGTCAGGATAATTAGTTACAATCAGGTTACGGTAATAATATGATTTTTCTTTTTCCCCGTTTTCGTTGAATATTTTATACAAAGCATACCAGGCCTCCAATTGGTATGGATTATCCGGATATTTTTCAAGTAATGTAAGATAGGTTTCTTGTGCGTTTGTTGTGTCTCTCAAATCTTCCAAATACAGAAATCCCAATTGTTTATAAGATATCATAATCTGTTCATTAGCCAATTGCTTTTGTTCATCGGTAAATGGGATGTCTGCGAGGTAGTAATCCCTGCTTTCAGGATTTGATGCTGGATTAGCTGCAATTGAATCATTCAGGTCAAGATCCGCTTCATCGGTTAAATCGTCTTCAAATGCCTGCATTACAAGCCTTCTGTCGCTAAGCCTCCAGTTGTCTTCCAGCTTTCGGTTTCCCCATTTCTTTATAAATTCGGAATAACCGTAACTCATGGCTGCTGTGTTATAAAAGTACCATTTGCCTGTTTGCAGGTTTGGATTACGACTTTGTTGTCCGACATCCACAAACTGAATGCCCCCGCCATCTTCAGCGTATTGTTCTTCTCTTTGTTTTTCTGCCAGTTTTTTAGCAATTAATCGATCGATAATTGTATAAAGTGAACTGGTATCAAGTGTGGCCAGATACAATAGGCTGTCTTGAGTACTAATGGTTGAAGACAACAAAACCATTTCTGTAAGAACCGTGGCTTTGTTCTTTATGGATTCATAATCAGGATATTCTTCTGGTAAAAAGCTAACTGCCGTATCATAATATGCTTCGGCCAGTTGGTATTTATCTTTTTCAAAATAAATATCCGCCAGTTTCAGCGACGATTCTGTCCGCTGGAAATTATTAATTGTGCTGTTGCTTACAGATTTTACCAGGTATTCAATAGCCAATTCTTCATTATTGTCTTTAAGAGCAACTTCGGATAATGCATAATAAATCTGATCAAGAAAATCCCTGTTTTTATAATCTTTAACCATTTTATGCAATAGCTTGTTAATGTTTTTGCTATCGCCACTTCCTTCATCGTAACATTGTGCCAGGTTCATTTTAGCTTCGAATGCCATACGGTATTCGGGGTTGCGTTTGATAACCCTGTTATAATAAGTGGAAGCTAATTCAAAATCACCTTCCATTTGATTGATCTGACCCAGGATAAAATTAACGCGGGTTATCAGATCCCGCTCATTACCAATTTCCAATGCCCTCTCAAGGTATGGATAGGCTGCATTATATTTTTTTTGCGCGATATAAAAGTCAGCAATTACAAAAGGCAATTCCTGTGCAACACTGTGTGAGAATTTTTCATCATCCCTTTTACTTTGCAAATAATTAATGGCTGCTTCAGCTTTTTGAAAACGTTCAGTTTCTATGAATGTTTTTGCCAGCCATAAATACCCTTCGTATTGAATGGGGTCGTTTACATATTCCTTTGAAACATAATCAAAAACACGGCGGGCGCTGGTATAATCCTGTTTATAGAAATGCGCTTGACCCATCATCAGGTAACTCACTTTCACCCATTTAACGTATTCCTTACCCCCAAAATACATTGAATGGCGCTGAATGCCGATGGAAGCTTTTTTGATGGCGCGGTCCATTTGTGCATTCAATGAGGAAGCTTCCTGCAGGGTACCGTAATTATATACCCTTAGAATGTCGTTATAATTATTGTTCACACTTTGTTCCAGCGTTTCTGCCCCCTCATATAGACTGTTTTTACCATTCCAAAACACATTGTAATGGCAGGTAACATTGTGGTATGCGCGGCGTGTCCAGGTATTCTTTTTGGTAGAACAGGAAGATATAAATAAAAGACTGACCGTGGCTGCTAAAAACAGGAGTTTTGTATGTAATCGGATGGCCTTCAAATGTTTTTTTCTTTATAACTTAAAATCCTGTAAATTATTACGTAACCCGTAGTTTGAGCTTGCAAAAATAAGCAGACTTTAACGAAAAAAAAGAGTAAAGCTTAAATAATATGGTTTTTATTATGGTTTTAGGTGACTGAAAAGCCCGCTGCTGGCGTCTTCCAGTAAGTCGATAACCAGTTCAAATCCCTGGTCACCACCATAGTATGGGTCAGGGACGTAATTGTAATCAAATTCCGTTGAGAAGTCGGTCATTAAGTATAACTTTTTTTCGTCTTCCTTACTGCGCGCCATTTGTTTCAGGTCGTGCAAATTATCACGATCCATGGCGACAATCATATCGAAATGATCGAAATCGGTATCCGGTTCAAATTTTCTTGATAAGGATGTAAGTTTATAACCACGTTTTGAAGCGTGCCTTCTCATCCGGGCATCAGCAGGTTCACCCTGGTGGTATCCGGAAGTACCGGCCGAATCAATTTCAAATATCTTACCAAAACCTTTTTTTTCGACATAACCCCTGAATATGGCTTCGGCACTGGGTGATCGGCAAATATTTCCCAGACAGACAAATAAGACTTTGATTTTTTTATTCATATTCTGGCGTAATTTTTATTCCTGAGAGATGATCCCTCCGCTTAATCGTAACAACTCTGTCTGGCTGTCGATTAAATCGTAAATGGCATTCAGTTTACGTGAAGATGCGTTTAAGAAGATTAACTGAACATCGCGGAAATTAAACGAGTTAATGGTCCCGTTTTTATATTTTTCAGATGCGATTTCAAGATTCAGTTCAGCGCTTTCCAGGTTTACATTGGCTACCTCCAATAGTTGTTTCCGTATGCGGTAAAGTTCAAATTGATTGACAAGTAAATTGGCCAAAGTTTGTTCGAGTTGCATGATTTCAAGGGTGCCAATTTGCTCATTGATCTTTGCTGTTTGAATAGCCCTTCTGGTATTTCCGCCATTGAACAAATTAAAGCTCAGGGTAAAATTGCCATAATAATCGTAGAGATACGTGTTGGCTTCATTTTTCTCCCAATCATACCAACCCTGCGTAAAATCGGCACCTGCCCGCATGGATAGCGATGGCCATAAATCACTTTTGGCAATACCAATATTCTTTTTCAAAATTTCCTGGTTGATGTACTGGTTTTTTAGGTTGGTATTATTTTCAAGAGCTTTTGTCATTAGTTCATTCAGGTCATAATGTTGGGTATTTACCATAAAGCTGTCCACCAGCATAAACTGTACTTCAGGAGGCTCGCCCAATAATAGATTTAACCTGAGAAATGCATTTTTTACATTCAACTCCTGCAACAGGTAATTGGTTGAATCACTGAAAAATGAGTTTTTAGCCTGTAATACTTCAAAAGTAACGGAGGTGCCAATTTCTTTTCGCAACATCTCGTAATCATAACGATCACCTGACAAATCCTTTACTCCTCGAAGTACTTTTAGCCGTTCTTGTTCAAGTAGTGCGTAATAGTAACCCAAAATGATGGCCTGTAGCGTATTTTCAACAACGATGGTAGAAAAGCCTTGTGAGTATTGTTCCAGCAAATCCAACTTCTGCTTATT
>PKSW01000215.1 GCA_002869465.1 Marinilabiliales bacterium | reverse complement strand
TAAGACCAAAGTAGCGGTTTATCGCAATGTAGAGCCCCTGTTTTTAAAGAATATCAGCCATACGGAAGAAGAGTTGTCACAATTTGAGAATGTGATCGATCAGAAAGAATTCAGGATGAAATACATAAAGGATGAGTTGAGAAAAAACAATTTCCCACTGGACAGTATTGAAATTGTATTGGGCCGAAGCGGATTGGTCAAACCGGTTTCACAAGGCGTTTATCGCATTAATGAAGCCATGATCAAAGATTTAAACGATGGCATTATCGGCAAACATGCGACCAACCTGGGCGCCATCATGGCTTACGATATCGCCATGGAAATTGGCAAAGAAGCTTTTATCGCCAATCCTGTGGTGGTGGATGAACTGTCGGATGTAGCGCGGCTGACCGGCCATCCTTTGTTCGAGCGCCGTTCCATTTACCATGCCCTGAACCATAAACATGTGGCAGCCAAGTATGCCAAGTCGATGAACAAACAATACGAAGACCTGAACCTGATTGTGTGCCATATTGGTCGTGGTGGCGTATCCATTGGGGCCCATAAAGACGGCAAAGTAATTGACGTGAATCAAGCCTATGACGGTGGCGGGCCATTCGGCATTACCCGTACCGGCACCTTACCTATGGGACAATTGGTGCGGATGTGCTTCAGCGGCAAATATTCTGAAAAGGAAATTATGGAGATGATCACCGAGAAAGGTGGCTACCGGGCGTATCTTGGAACAGATAATATCAATGAAATCAACCAGATGCTGGCTGAAGGCGACAAAAAAGCCCAATTGGTTTCTTATGCCTTATCGTACCAGGTATCCAAAGAAATTGCCTCGCATGTGGCCACACTGGAAGGCAAAGTGGACGCCATTATTTTAACCGGGATCATTTTCGACAGCCAGCGATTTCTTGAAAATGTAAAAAGCCGGATTGGCAGCATTGCACCTATTGCATTGTACCCAACGGTAAATGATATTGAAGCACTGGCCATGTATGGTTATAATATCCTGAAAGGAGAAGTTACGATTAAAGAATACATATAGAAAACTACTTTGACCCATTCAAGATGAAGTTTTTATACCGCTCAATAAAGCATTTCGGCAGATACTTCATTTTGTTGAATTTACTCTTTTTCCAATTATTAAATGCAAATACCCAAACCTACTTTTGTAACCTGGAAGATTCTGTTATTTCCCATATCTGGATCGGGCAGCAAACCATCGATTCGGGATTGGCTCATTCAGGTTATTTTATTTCAGTCACTGATTCATTAAACCCTTATGGTCTGGGTATGGAAATGAATTTTCCGGAAGTGAAGCGGGGCTTGAATACCATGGTGACTGTTGAAGGCTGGGTAAAAAGCTCTGCAGCTTTTCCAAAAGCTGCATTTGTCGTCACCATTACTGAAGAAGGCAACGAGTTATTTTGGGAAAGCATCCGGCTTGACACCGTAAGAACCGCGAATGTCTGGAGTGCGTTTTCGGCTACTTATAAGGTTCCGGCTTCCGTTACCAAAGAAGCGGTATTCAAGTGCTTTTTATGGAATATTCAGCAGAAAGATACGGTTGCAATTGATGATTTGAAAGTTGAATTTGAATATTTTTCAACGCCCTCATTTCTGCCTGCTTATGATAAAGCACCTCTTTCGGAAACTATGAGTTCCATTGCGGACATCATGCTTTTTACCAATCCTTTTTACAGCATCCTTTTGGATAAAAAAACCAAAGAAATTGTATTTGTAAGCAAAAAAGGGGAGTCCATCACAAGGCATTTGGAGGCATTTGATCAATTGATTGTTGGGGAAGACCCTATTGAACAAACAACAGCTTTTACATTTAAAGGTAAACAAACAAAAAATGGGATCACAAAGCTACAGTTGAAGACAAGAAGTAAAATGGCGACTGCTAGCCTCATTATTCATTGCGATCAATTCAGTCCGCAGTTGAAATTTGAAGTAAAAGAGAAATATAGAAAGCATGTGATGTGCAAAAGGTCGGCCATCCTTTTTCAAAGTGACCAGCCAATTAAAGAAGTGATGCGGGCCAACAGAAAATCAGATATTGTTGATCTCCAAAAAGAATACTGGCTGGATAAACAAGGGGCATTGTTTGGAGAAAATAGCAATACCTTATACATATACCATACACCAGGCATTTCTTCATTGCAACTGGATACAGAGCAAAACATGTTGTGTATCAACCTCGATTATGAAAAGGATCATCCTTTTCTGCACTTCCCTTTAAGAAATGATACGATTGATTTTAAAGAAGACTGGTCGGCGAGCAAGTTTAAAAAAGGAAGTAAACGGACCAATAATTTTAATTTAACAATAGGTGCTCCAGTAGCTTCGCCGCCCCGGTTTATGAAAAATCCATCGGGCTACTTGGCCACCTATATCTGGACGGAGCATGCCGATTTTAGCAATATCCAAACGAACAGGGCCACCTATTATGGCTCGGAAAAAATTACCAGGCCCGATGATGCAAGCGGTGGATTTGTGTTTTACAATATCCCGGTTACAAAAAGTGTTTTTTACGACAATCCTGATCAGATCACTAATGCAGAAATCTCAGGAGGTAGATTCACCGGACTTGAAAGTGCTATCAAAACGGATACCGCGTTCCATCGTTTCTTAAAACAGATTGGCGAGAAAGAATTTGAAATCTGCCTGCATACGCCAGAGCAATTCACAACCACACCAAACCAACTGGAGGTGGCACTTAATTTCACGAAAATACATTTCGATGCTGTTTCATGGATTGATCATGGTTACAACAACCAGTTGCATAACAATCGGGAGGATTTTATGTGTGATGGTTTGCAAAAAAAATCTCCTTTTTATGCGACCGAACAATGGAAAAGATATGGCGTGACCTATTTCTGGAATGCCTATTATGAGGACTATTTCACTTTTGAAAAGTGGCGGTTTGGCAGTTCACTTGAACCTTATTATAGTGGTTATGGTGATTTTATGCCCAAACCTGATTACTGGCTTCATCCAACACGATCGGGTGATTTTGTTCACTGGCCAACGAGTACCGTCTTGTACGTCGCAAATGATGGACTTTGGGATTACTTTTTTAACGACCGGAACTTAATCGCTTTTGTCGAAAACTGGTCAGTTGAAATGAACCATTGTTACCCGGCCTGGGTGGATCCGAAAAAGGGTTTCTGGACCTACGATGCTGATTCAAACATCGTGGCGCAACCCGGCTTTAACCGTACGCTTGAAAAAATGGCAAGCCTGAAAAATAAAGGACAACTGAATGTAACAACGGTAAAAGATTTTCTGGATTACCAATTACTGTTGGAAAATATTGATTATCAGATTTTGGCTGATGGCAGAGTGCGTGTAACCAACAATAATCACTTGGATGTCATTGGGCTCTCATTTGCTACCAAAGCAAAAGCAGTATTAGTAGACAGATTAAAACCAGCGCAGAAAGTTTCGGGTGATGATCTTATTTTTTGGTTTGATCTTAAAGCTGGATCATCAAGTATAATTAGGGTCATTGAATAGCAGAAATTTTCTTCTTCTTTTTCTCAAAAAAATAATAAGTCAGTGTGTACTTGCCACCTCCCAAATGGAGCAAAATGGCATAGGCAAACAAGTATAAAAGAATATTCCAGTGCTCAAAAACTGAATCATTTCCATGTACAATCAGCAAAGCCACCAGCATGGTAATGATTAGCGGTATAGCTGCAAACCGTGACCTATAACCAACGATTATCAGTATCGAACAGAAAAACTCTGCCAAAGTGGCCAGCACCAACGATAGTTCAGGCCCAATACCGATAGGGTCAGGGAAACCAAAATCACCATAGAAAAGTTTGATGAGTTTTGGAGTACCATGTGTTAGCATAGCTATCCCAACAGCCAATCTAAGCGCTACCAATGACCAATTTATAAATGGGCCATAATCATCTGTACAACAGGGTCTATTAGCCATTTAATTCCGGTTGTTGACCTGCAGGTCCCATATATTTGGCACTTCCAAAACCAAGAATTGGATAAAAGACAAATCCCAGTAATATAAGCCCTATAGTAAATGCTTCATCCTTACCAAAACTTTTTGATAGCAGATTGGTGGTCCAAATTCCAAAAACAATATTGACTAAAGGAATGAGGAACAAGAAAATCCACCATATAGGTTTACCAACAATTTCCAATAGCACAATAATATTGTAAAATGGAATTAATACAGCCCATCCCGGTTTTCCGGCTTTTTCATAAATTTTCCATTGGGCAATAATGCTAAT
>PKSW01000281.1 GCA_002869465.1 Marinilabiliales bacterium | reverse complement strand
GTGCTTCCAGTATTATACAGCGTTTTTGAAAAAAGAAAAAAATTCAAATTCAGGCCAAATAAATCACTATTAATTTTATTGCTGGCTTCGTCAGGATTGCTGCTGAGTGAACAATCTGTTGCGCAGCAAAAAGAACTGACCCTCGACCAGGCCATTGAATGGGCTTTGCTGAATAACAATGAGTTAAAATCATATGAACTTAAAGCTGAAAAATCAAAAAGTTTGATACCCACAGCCTTTAATATCGATAAAACCTCTTTTTACTATAATTACGAAGGTTATAATATTGGTGAGAACGGACAGATCCTAAATGTGTTCGGCGTAATGCAAAACTTTCAATTCCCTTCTGTCTATAGTCTTCAGAAGAAAGTGAACCAGCAGCAGTATTATATGGAAGATCTGAATTTTCAGATTAAAAAAAGGGATTTGATCAAAGAAGTTTCGCAACGTTATTATAAGGTCGTTTATATTCAAAACAAACAATCTCTAATATTATACCTGGATAGTCTTTACCGGAATTTTGCAACAGCCGCCCAAAGACGGTTTGAACTAGGTGAAACCAACAACCTAGAAAAACTAACTGCCCAGGCAAAGAGAAATCAGCTGAATACACTTGCTTTGCAAGTAGCAGACAATATTGATGCTGCTTACCAGGCGCTTAAAGAAGTGCTGCAGGTAGACAGTTCATTCGTGATCAAAGAAGATGAGTTGGAGCCTGTTCTATTTCCGGGAAATATTAATCTCGAAGAAATTCCCGGGAACCAATATTTCAGCGAGGCCCAACGCATGACCGAGACGATGGTGAACCTTGAAAAAAATAAATTCCTGCCCGACCTGCAACTTGAATATTACCTGGCCACTAATAAGGGCCCGGTTCCAAATTTTTATAATTCTTATACCGTAGGCATTGCCATTCCCCTATGGTTCGGTTCGCAAAAAGCAAATCTTCGTTCCTCCAAACTGCAAAAAGATATCGTGAGTCGCGAAGCTGCTTCCTACAGCTTGGTGCTAAATTCAAAATACAAGCAATTGCAATCTAAATTAAAACAGTACAAACGTGCGGTCGATTATTACAACAACACGGGACAAATGCTGGCACAGGAGATTGTGAAAAGCGCCGAAAGAAGCTATTACGGTGGTGAAATCAACTTTTTCCAATATATCCAAAGCCTGGATGAAGCCACCACAATTGTACTTGATTATTTAGAGAATCTGAATAATTATAACCAAACCGTACTCGAAATAAAATACCTGAATTATTAGAATTTTAATAACATGAAAATACATTTTTATATATCGATTTTACTTTTAGTGCTGCTGTTTACAAATGCCTGCCAGGAGAAAAAACCCGAAAAATCATCTGTTAAAAAGCAGTTTTTTACAGAAAAAAGTACGCCGAAAACAGAAGAAGCGCTTAGCCCGGATGAAGAAGAAATTACCGATGATGCTATTTTTACGGTAAGCCAAGCCAAGTTCGATGAATATGGAATGAAATTAGGAACCGCGAGCATGCAGGATGTTGACGAAAGTATCACAGCGGCCGGATACATTGAGGTGCCCAATGAAAACAAGGCGGAGGTAAGATCATATATTGGCGGGTATCTCCAGACAACACCTTTACTTCCTGGTGATTATGTGAATAAAGGCCAGGTCATCATCAGCCTTAGTAATCTTGAATATATTCAGCTACAGCAGGAGTACCTGCAGGCTAAAGAAGAATTAGTTTATTTAAAAGAAGTGTATGAAAGAAAAAAAACACTGGCTGAAGAAAATATTACTTCCATAAATAGCCGCCAACAAGCTGAAAGTGAATACAACATCATGAAAACTAATGTTGAAGGCCTCCGGAAAAAATTGCAGTTAATCAATATTGATCCCAATAAGGTAAATGCTGAAAACATTTCCTCTTCTATCAATTTATATGCTCCTATCAGTGGATACATAACGAAGGTAAATGCCGTAAAAGGCAAATTTGCCGAGCCAACGGATGTCATCTTTGAAATTATCAATACCGACCACCTGCATCTTGAGTTAAAAGTGTATGAAAAAGACATTCTGAAAGTAAAAAAAGGACAGAAAATAGCTTTCCGAATTCCTGAGGCCGATTCAGAAAATTATTCCGGCGAAGTATTCCTGGTAGGTAAAACCATTGATGATGCCGACAGAACCGTTTCGGTGCATTGCCATATTACCAAAGAAAATAAAATACCTATGGTTATTGGTATGTATATAGAAGCAGATATATTTGTTGCTTCTCACGAAAATTTTTGCGTGCCCGTTGAGGCATTGATCCGAGAGGAAAGCCGTTATTATGCTTTTATGAATACCTCCACTGGCGATGATGGTTATACTTTTAAAAAAATACACGTTGAAGTAGGTGAAATCAATGAAGATTGTATAGAAATAACCGGAAAAAGCCGGCAACAACTGGAAGGAAAAGAATTACTTGTTGAGGGGGCTTTTAATTTGTAATTTTTTCTTTGTTATTTTTCAGTAAAAAGTAAACTGTTTATTTTTTGGTATCCTCAACATTTTACCGTTTTCAAATGTTGTTTTATTTAATTTGTTGAACAAACAGAAAATTTACCTTTGCAGAAAATCTTAAATAGATGAACTGGAGAAAATCACTCGTAAGCATCGTGGCTGTCATTGTATTGTTTGTAGCTGCTTTTGCCATTTATAATGTCTTATCGTCTTTTGGTGAAGCACCGGAAGAAAAAGTAAGGGAAGAAGCCAAGTTTTTCGTGAAAACGGAAAAAGTTACCTATACCACCAATAACTCAAAAATAATTGAAACCGGCCGGTTATCGTCACAGCAAAATGTCGATTTAAGTGCCGAAGTACCCGGGCAGATCATTGCCGGTGAGATAGCACTCAGGGAAGGTACTGACTTTAAGAAAGGGGATTTACTCATCCGGATTTTTGACGAAGAAGCCAAAAATAACCTAAAAGCCAGCAAAAGTCGTTTTATGAATTCGATCGCCGGTATTTTGCCCGACATAAAAATTGATTATACAGCGAGTTTCGATAAATATGTAGCTTTTTTCAATTCTATAAAAATAACGGAACCCTTGCCGCCATTACCTGAACCCGATACAGAACAGGAAAAGGTTTTCCTGGCCAGCAGAAATATTTTAAACGAGTATTATAATATTAAAAGTGCCGAGGTCAAGTTATCAAGATACAGGATTTATGCCCCTTTTAATGGCACTTTTACAGCCGTATATCTGGAACCGGGTTCTGTTGCAAATCCAGGCAGCCGGATTGCATCCATGATCAGAACTGATAAATTAGAACTGGAAGTTCCCGTTCGAATTGACGACGCCTATTGGATCAACCTGAGCGATAAGGTAAAACTCTATACCAAAGATCATCATATATCCTGGACAGGAACCGTTGTGCGAAAATCAAATTTTATGGATCCCAATTCGCAAACAATCAATATTTATGTGGCACTTCATCATGAAAAAGATAAACCGCTGTTTCAGGGTCAATACCTGCTCGCCGAATTTGCCACCAAAACATTGGAAGGCAGCATGACCATACCCAGAAACGCCGTATTTGACAAAGACAAAGTGTTTACAGTGGAAAATGGCAAACTGGTTGAAAAACGTATCAACGTGCTTAAGACAAACGAAACCACCGTATTTTTTTCTGGTTTAACCGAAGGTGCCGATGTGGTAGTTGAACCCCTGGTGAACGCTAAAGAAGGTTCCAATGCTGAAATATTGAATGCCTCATGAGAAAGATTATATCTGTATTCATAAAATATCCTTTTTATGCCAATATCATCCTGGTTATTATCCTGGGATTGGGTCTGTTGAGTTTTTTATCTATAAACAGGTCATTCTTTCCTGATTCGCGAGAGAAATACATTACCATTACTGTTTTTTATCCGGGTGCTTCTCCCAAAGAAATGGAAGAAGGTATTACGATCAGAATTGAGGAGGCCCTTAGGGGGATAGCAGGCATCAAGGAAATTAACAGTACCTCTTCCGAAAACGTATCCAGCGTCCAACTTGAAGTTACTGGTGAATATGATATTGACGAAACCCTGATGGAAGTAAAAAATGCCGTTGACGGTATTCCATCATTCCCGGTAGATGCCGAAAAACCAATCGTTAACAAACAGCGATCAATCAGCCGGGCTATTTTTATGGCCTTAACAGGTGATGCAGATATGCTTACCTTAAAGCAATATGCCAACGAAATTGAATACGATTTTTATAATTCCGGCATCATATCTCAAATATCCATAACCGGTTTCCC
>PKSW01000027.1 GCA_002869465.1 Marinilabiliales bacterium | reverse complement strand
TTTGCCACATTATAATCTGTAGAATTGACCATACCCACATCAAATTTTTCTTCGATGTATTTAAATGCTTCCTGGAAGGATGCAACTGACTTTTTCCGTGCAATGTAAGTTTGATATGCTGCTAAAGCATCGGCATAGGAAGATTCGATGTCTTTCCTTAATTTGTTCTTTTCAATTTGTAGGTTTAAATCAACGGCTTCCTTGTAAATTTTTGATTTTTTAACATTGGTTGAAACCTGGTAACCATTGAAAATAGGAATTTGCAATCCGAAGAAAAGTGATCCATAACGATTGTCAACAAATTGATCGGAGAATGGTTTTACATCGCCTTTAATAATTTCTCCGCCTGGACCTTCACTGTAATTATAGATCTGGTCAGAAAAAGTGGATCCGTATTGTCCGCTGGCATAAAGCCTCGGACTGCGCATACCTTTCGCAATGGCCAAACTGCGTTCAGCACTTTGTACAGAATACTCTGCACTTTTAATCTCGGGCATGATATCAACAGCTTTACTGAATATGATATCGGGAGACAACAATGAAGGCGCACTATTAATTTCGAATTGAGGTTTTTCAATATCAAATTCTTCACTGGCTTCCAGGTCAAGAAGCTGCATTAAGTCAAGGTAAGCAAGCATTAAATTATTCTTCGCATTCACCAGGTTGGCTTCTTCACCGGCACCCTGTGCCTGAATATCGTATAAACTACCTTTAGCCACAGCTCCGGCTTCCACTTGTTTTTCTGTTCTTTCTATTTGCTCTTTCGAAATGTCAACCTGTCGCTGCGCATTGTTTACCAGTTCAATGTTAAATAAAATAAGTAGATAACTAGCAGCAATATTTAATGAAATGTCGTTCATGATCTTATCAGAATCGTATTTCTTGGCGAGGTAGTCGAATTGCTTCTGCCTCACATTGTTTATTTGTTGCAAGCCATCAAACAAAGTAACTTCAGAGTTAATGTTGGCATAAAATTGTTGGGTTTGATTCGTCGTATAAAGGTTGGTTTGCGGGTCAGGGTTACGTCCCCAGTTATAGTTTTGGGAAACGCGCGAATTGAGCGATGGTGCCATATTCAGTTTGCTCTGTTTTAAATCTAAGTCAGAAGAATTAGCATCTAAAATACTTTGTTTGATCTGCAGGTTATTCTCAAAAGCGTAATTAATACATTTCTCCAACGACCATAATTCTTGTGCTGCGATATTGATACTGAATAAAACCATTCCCAGGAGTATCAGTAAGCTTACGGGTTTCTTGTCCATGATTATTTTTTTGGTGTTTTGGTAATTAGGCTTATCCAAAAATGTGCCATAAATATAATCAATTGAACATCAAATGTATGCTTAAAGTTTGTTAAAAGATATTATTTTTTATTGTTCAGTTAAATACAGAGAATGTTCATAAATGGACAATCCAAAGTTTTAATATGTTTAATGCTGAAAAACACTAATTTTGTGATATAATATTTGTTTATGTACCGTGCATTAATCCTTTTAACCAGCCTTATATTCAGTCTGTCTATTTCCGCTAAAGTGGATCAAAAATCAGGAAATGATATAGGCGACACCATTCATGTCGCACATTATGCCATACATTTAAACAAGGTAGACACCGATGATCATTCAATCTCAGCCTACACGGAGATCAAAGTAGTGCCGTTAATTGACTTTCTGGCATACATTCCGCTTGAGTTGCAAGATTTAACCGTTGACTCCCTGTTTATTGATGGTACAGAGTGGAATTTTACACACACCGATGGTGTGATCAGAATACCGCTAACTACAAGTAAAAATACCAGAGAAGACACTTTAGTTGTAGGTGTTTATTATCACGGACAACCTTTTCATGAAGATTGGGGCGGTTTTCATTTTAGTAATGGATACACTTTTAACCTGGGTGTGGGTTTTGAATCCATTCCGCATAACCTTGGAAAAACGTGGTTCCCATGCGTAGATAATTTTACTGACAGGGCTTCTTACGATTTATTTGTAACGGTTGAAAATGAGAAAACAGCCGTAGGAGGTGGTTTATTGGTAGAAGCCATTGATAATGGCAATAACACAACCACCTGGCATTGGATGCTTTCACATCCGGTACCTGCATATTTGCAGTCAGTTGCCATAAGTGATTATGTATTGTATGAGGATGTTTTTGAAGGGATGCAAGCTGATATACCAATTCAGATTTATACACGTCCGGCGCAGGCTGACAAAGTGGCCGGTTCTTTTGTCCATTTACATGAAATTCTCTCCTTTTTCGAAGAGAAATTCGGACCTTACCCTTTTGAAAGGATTGGCTATGTTGCAACAGCTATAGGTGCTATGGAACATGCTACCAATATTGCCTATCCATACTTTGCTATAAATGGAAATACTTCATACGAATCCCTGCTAGTGCACGAGCTGTCTCATATGTGGTTTGGCGATAAAGTGACCTGTTCTTCAGCTGAAGATATGTGGTTGAACGAAGGTTGGGCTACCTTTTGCGAGTTATATTACCAGGCCGAATTATATTCTGAAGCATCCTTCATTACCCAAATGCGTGATATGCATCATTATGTGCTGAAAAAAGCCCACATTGAAGATGGTGGTTTTTGGCCTCTTAATGATATTCCGCAAAATGTAACCTATGGAAAAACGGCTTACGATAAAGGTGGAACCGTTGTCAACACGCTGCGTGCATATTTGGGTGATTCCATATTTTCGGAAGCCATAACAGCTTACCTCAACGAATTTTCATACCAATCGGCTTCTTCATATGATATGCGCGATTTCCTGAGTTCCCATACAGACATTGATATGGATGGCTTTTTTGAAAATTGGGTATTCACGCCCGGGACACCTCATTTCAGTATCGATTCAACTATTGTAATTGAAGGTGATGCCAGTTTTATAGTGGATGTTTTTGTTAGGCAAAAACACTACGGTTACGATTTTATTGGCGATGATCAAATTGTTCATATTGCCTATGTCGATGAGCATTTTAATTTTTATAAAGATACAGTGCATTTCTCTGGGACAACAGGACACTCCACAAAAATCATAGGTTTTGAACCTGTTGCTGTTCTGCTCGATCCATTTGAAACCACTAATGATGCGACAATCGATAATTTCAGATTTTTTACTGAAGCAGAAGACTATGCCTTTCCTGAAACAATATTCAAGATACTGATTGAAAACATTTCCGATTCGGTTTTAATCCAGTCCACTCATCACTTTGCGGCTCCCGACTCGTTAAAAGTTCCTGTGGAAGGCCTACGCATATCTCCGAGTCATTACTGGGAAATAAATGGGGTATTATCAGAAAATTTTGCAGCGCAGGGAAGGTTTTATTATGATTCATTTACCCAATTGGATGGCGACCTGATTCAAAGTGAAAATGATTCGGTCGTCATATTTTATAGGGATCATACACGAAACGATTGGCATTATATTCAGCAAAACAGGGTGGGCAACTGGAACATTGGGTATGTTTATGTTGAAGATTTGCAAATAGGCCAGTATACGTTGGCCGTTTGGGATAAACAAATTGTCGGGAACTCGGAGAATCCGGTTGAGGAAAAAGTGACATTTTACCCGAATCCCACTCGAAATAAATTGCACATTGAATTTGCTGAAAAAGGTGATTATACGGTGCAGTTTTATAATGAAAGCGGAAGGTTGTTGAAAATCATTGAAACCTCTGGCAAACAGGCGAGCTGGAAATGGGAGGTTTCGGATATGATTTCGGGTATTCTTATTGCCGAAGTGCTCAGAAATGGTAAAAAAATTGTAACCAAAAGAATATTGATCATTAAGTAAAATCCTTTTTTGAAAGCACCTGCTTACATCCAGCCTTTAGAAACTGCATTTATAGCGCATGCCAATCCAGTAAGTGCCATCCAAATGCAGAAATACATGAAGGATAAGTTCGCTTTTTATGGCATTAATTCACCCTTGCGGAAGGAAATTTACAAAGCACATAAAAATCAATACGGGCTGCTTCCTGAAGCACAAACAACAGATATTGTAAGATGGTGCTGGGAGGCTCCTGAACGTGAATACCAGTATTTTGCGATGGAATTCCTGGGTAAAAAGCAAGAGAAGGTGTATCAGAAAATGATTGCACTTTATGAATATATGATCACTTGCAAATCGTGGTGGGATACTGTTGATTACATCGCTGCCAATCTTGTGGGTTCCTATTTCAAACAATATCCAGAAAGCATTGAAAGTTTAACAGAAAGATGGTTGAACTCGGGCAATATATGGCTGCAGCGGACTTG
The DNA here is from genome assembly GCA_002869465.1 of Marinilabiliales bacterium. Lineage (GTDB taxonomy): Bacteria > Bacteroidota > Bacteroidia > Bacteroidales > F082 > UBA4459. The sequence continues at coordinate 22,044 of PKSW01000027.1, read as the reverse complement.
TTTGTTATTCCAGTTGAAATATAAATCAGAAACAAATACAAAATTACTCGAATCATGCATCAATAAGCTGTTACATGCCAATGAATTTTTTATCAGAAAGGCAATAGGCTGGGCATTGCGCGAGTATTCAAAAACAGATGCAGAATATGTAGTTCGGTTTGTAAAAACACATGTATTGTCTGGTTTAAGTGAAAAAGAAGCACTGAAATGGCTTAGGAATAATGGAGTTTTAAATTGATCTTTCCTTGGGTTGCGTTAGATAAAAAAATTTAAAAAACAACTCCTCTTTACATTTATTAACATTTCTTAAAACGCTAATTCCATAAATTTGCCCTGATTTATGAAGAACATTCACTTGCAACATTTTCAATATATCTGGATCGTTTTCGTATTAACTATCTTAAGCATATTAACATCTTGCTCTAGTTGTAATCATGAGGAGGAGATCCCTGAAAATCTGCCCAAAGTGGATTTGAATATTTTCAGGGATGCCGATAGTATGATCATTGCACAAAAAGCAGAAGAACTTGATCATAAATTTCAACGCCTTGTAAAGCTTACTGGATTTAATGGCTCCGTTTTGTATTCCGAAAAAGGAAAGGTGATTTTAAAAAAAGCATATGGGTATCATAATGTTCGACGTAAAAAGGATTCGTTGAGCACATCAGATTCCTTTCAACTGGCATCGGTATCAAAAATGTTCACCGCCATGGCTGTGATGTTGTTGAAAAATGAAGGGCAACTGAATTATGAAGACGATATTCGAAAATATATTCCCGAATTTCCTTATGAAGGTGTAACTGTGAGAATGCTGCTGACCCACCGTTCTGGTTTGCCGAGATATATGAGTATTGCACAGGATCACTGGACAAATAAAAAAATACCATTAGATAATGATGAGGTGATTGACCTGTTCGTGTCATACCGTCCTGACCCTTATTTTATACCGGGTGACGGGTTTCATTATTGCAATACCAATTATGCGCTTCTGGTGAATATCGTTGAAGAAATCTCAGGCAAACATTTTGAGGAATTCATGAACGAACGGATTTTTGAGCCCCTGGACATGGATAGTTCGTTCATTTATCAAATGCGGGATGACACTGCAGTATCATTATATGTTGAAGAGGGCGTTCCGGGTTATTATCATCGTGGATGGCGCTGGCGCGAAATGACCAACGATTACCTGAATGGTGTAATGGGAGATAAAGGCGTGTATACATCAGTTGATAACCTATACAAATACGATCAGGCACTGGATCACTTTACTTTATTGCCTGATTCAGTTTTACGGGAAGCGTTCGAACCGGGTAGCCCCAAATATTGGCGACGAAAAAATAATTATGGTTTTGGCTGGCGCATAAAGGATGATATGGACAGTACGGTCTATCATTTTGGCTGGTGGAAAGGTTTCCGTACTTTTTATATCCGTGATATGAGATATCATAAAACACTGATCGTTCTCACCAATAAAGACAAAGGTCCGGGATCGGATAACTTCTGGAATATTATAAAAGCAGATACTTTGCCAATCGGTAACTGTTCAGCTTACCCGGGTAAAAGATAAAACATTATGGTGAAACCAGCTTAAAACCAACCCCGTGTACGTTTATCAGCTCCACGGTTGGGTCTTCCTTCAAATATTTTCGGAGTTTGGTGATATATACATCCATCGAACGGGCATTGAAATAACTGTCGTCATACCATATTTTATTCAATGCCACCGACCTGTCTAACACATTATTCATGTTTTCACAAAGTAATTTTAGCAATTCTGCTTCCTTTGATGTTAATTTTTGCTGCTTTTTCCCAAAGTTTAACATTTGTCTATTGTAATCGAACAGGTACTTCCCAAAAGTAAATTTTCGCTCACCCGAAGTGTCCTTGCCTTCTTCCACGCGCCGTATAATGGCCTTTATCCGCATCAGAAGTTCTTCCATGCTGAAAGGCTTGGTCAGGTAATCATCAGCGCCTACTTCAAATCCCTGGATTTTATCTTCCTGCATCGACTTGGCTGTTAAAAACAGGAAAGGAATGTTTTTATCCAGTTTCCTGATCTCCTTAGCCAGGGTAAATCCATCCATCACCGGCATCATGATATCCAGGATACAGAAATCAAACTCATTTCTTTTAAAACTTTCAAGTGCTTCTTTACCGTCAACGCAAAGAGTGGTCTGAAAACCTTTTACTTCCAAATAGGTTTTTAAAACGCTTCCAAGGTTTTTGTCATCCTCGGCCAATAATATTTTATTTTTTTTCTTCATTATTTTTTGTTTTAAGAGGTAAGCTGATAGTAAATGTGGATCCGTTTCCCAAATCTGAATCAACTTTTATTCCTCCTTTGTGAAGATCGAGAATGGCTTTTACATAACTGAGACCCAATCCAAATCCCTTAAAATTATGAACATTTCCCGTAGTAACCCTATATAACTTTTCAAATATTTTCTTTTGATTCGATTTACTGATGCCTATACCATTATCCTGAATGCGAATGAGCAAATCTTTACCTTTTGTAACCGTATTAATAATGATATACGGTTTATTGAGATTGTATTTTGATGCGTTATCAATTAAATTGATAATCACATTGGTCAGATGAACAGTATCCGCTTTTAGTAGAGAGTTGGTGGCTTTTAATTGTAATTCAATAGAGCCTCCTTTTTTCTCAACGGCTATTTTTTTACTTGCAACAGCATTTAAAATAATATCATGGGCATCAATAACACTTTTTTTAAGTTTTAACTGCCCCTTATCAATGATCGCTGTTTGAAGAATTTGTTCGGCCATCGATTTTAAACGCCCATTTTCTTCGTTGATGACACCTATGTAATTGTTATATACATCTGCTATTTTCTTCAGGTCTTCATCTTTTAAGGCTTCGCAGGCAAGGGCGATGGTTGATATAGGTGTTTTAAACTCGTGGGTCATATTATTAATAAAATCGTTCTTCATGACCGATAGTTTTTTTTGCCGGTTAATTACGTGGATACTGAAAGAAAAAGAGAAAATAATAACTAGAAATAGAAAGATGGATACAGCAAGTAATTTCCATATCTGCCTTGCTATAAATCCTTTTTCATATGGGAAATACAATAAAAGTTTATTGGGTGGTGCGAATAATGAAGAGATAGGAGCAAGGTCATATACATATGCTTCCTTCAATAATTTGTCAGGGTAGGCTCCGGTTCTCTGAACCAGCATGGAATTGGTAGCAGGACTATAGATGCCAAATTCATGCGTAGTTTTTACATTATGTTGCCTCAGCTGATTGGTGATGATCGAATCAATCAGATCCTTATTTGAAACCAGGAAACTACCCCGATCACTTTCATTATTATTAATACTCAGCTGCCAGTTGGCACGGTTAACAATGGTATTGGTTTTATTCAGGATATAATTGATCTCTGAAATTGTATTGATATTGGAAATGCCTGTTGACAGCAGATTATTAAGCGAATCGTAGAGTTCATAGATCCCATGATTTTGTTTATAGATCTGTCGTTGTTTTTTCAAACGGTCTTCCAGCCGTAATTTATCCAGCTCATAAATAGCACCGGTCATGGCTTGGTCCAGGTCTCTTAAAAAAACGGCCTGTTTCACTTTTACTGCATCCCTGATCCAATACACCTGTATTACCATTAACCCAATGGTGGATAAGGTAACCAAAGCAATAATCAGTATAGTCGACCATTTGTTCATGCAACAAATTTAAGGCTTCAAATAATTGATTTACAGCTTTTAACATTTATTAACACTTGTTAAACTTGCTTAACATTTATATAGTTACATATGATATAATTTTGAACTCAGAATTAATGATATTAAAACATCATATGGTTTGCTCCCCGCAAACCAAGCAAAATTCTGCTTTATTTCATAATTGTTGGTTTTTGGTTAAACGGCCCCACGAGGGCCGTTTTTTATTATATATTCCGCCATCAACACCCGATAATTGTATTAATTTAGCATATTCATTTCTTGCAATGATCAAACCAGAAACCATACAACGTATAATTGATACAGCCCGCATTGAGGAAGTAATTGGCGATTTTGTCAGCCTGAAAAAGCGGGGGTCGAATTATTTAGGTTTGTGTCCTTTCCACAACGAAAAAACACCTTCCTTTTCGGTATCTCCCGCTAAGGGCATTTATAAGTGTTTTGGGTGTGGCAAAGCTGGTAACTCGGTAAACTTTATTATTGAGCACGAGCATTATTCGTACCCGGAAGCTTTAAAATATATTGCCAAAAAGTACAACATTGAAGTTGAGGAGGAAGAAGTGACGCCCGAAATGCAGCAGGAGATTGATGAGCGTGAGGGTATGTTTGCTGTTAATGGTTTTATTTCAAAATATTTTCAACAGAATCTAACGGAAACGGAAGAAGGTAAATCGGTGGCATTGTCCTATCTGAAGGAAAGAGATTATAGGGAATCGACCATACAAAAGTTTGAATTGGGTTATGCCATCGATCAGTGGCACAATTATACGGATTATGCCATCGATAATGGTTTTAAAAAAGACGTGCTGACGAAGGTTGGGTTGAGTATTGATAAGGACAGCCGCCTGATCGACAGGTTCAGGGGGCGCGTCATTTTTCCGATTCACAACCTGACCGGGAAAGTAATCGGTTTTGGGGGGCGCATTCTTTCATCCGAAAAATCCACTGCCAAGTACATCAACTCGCCCGAGTCGGATATTTACAATAAAAGCCGGGTGCTGTACGGAATTTATTTTGCCAGGACAGAGATTGTAAAACAGAACAATTGCTACCTGGTGGAAGGTTATACGGATGTAATTTCGATGCATCAGGTAGGTATTGAAAATGTTGTTGCTTCGTCAGGCACATCTCTAACTGAAGAACAGATCAGGCTGATCAAACGATTTACACCCAATATCACTATACTGTTTGATGGAGATACCGCCGGCATTAAGGCCTCTTTCAGGGGTATTGACCTGATACTTGAACAGGGGATGAATGTAAAAATCGTGTTGTTTCCTGATGGGGAAGATCCCGATTCATTTGTCAGGAAACACCGTTCCAGTGAAATTGAGGAATTCATCACCAAACAGGCAAAAGATTTTATCGTATTCAAAACCAATTTGCTGTTGGATGAAACCGTGGGCGATCCTACGAAAAGAGCCGATCTGATTAAAGAGATCGTTCAGACCATTTCACATATTCCTGATGGCATCAACCGCTCTGTTTACATCAAGGAATGCAGCACCATTATGGATGTAGCTGAGCAGGCGCTGATGAACGAGTTGAATAAAAGGCTCCGGCAGCGTTTTAAAAAACAAACGGAATCTCAGGATGTTCAGATAGCGGACGTTGAAACCAAACAATCGCTTGATGAGCAGATGAAAGTGGATCCGCTGGACATCAGTGAAAACGAAAAGCAACTTATAAGACTTCTTTTGCTTTATTCTGATGAGATAATTACGGTTTATGATGATGAGCAGGATCAGGAAATTCAGATAAGAGTGGATGATTTTATTCTGAATGAATTGCAAATCGAGCAAATATCATTCTCGAAAGAAACTTATAATGAAATTGTAAAAGAGTTTGGTGAGGCTAGAGAAAAGGACACTGATTTAACTGAAACTCATTTTACCAACCATTCGAAAAATAAAATTGCATCTGAAACAATCAATTTACTCGCTTCACCACATCAATTAAGCGATAACTGGAAAAAGAACCGGATTTTTGTAAAGCAGGAAGAAGACCAGTTAAGTTTCCTGGTGCTTACTACCTGGCTCTCGTTAAAAGCCAAATATGCCGACAAACATTTAAAGGAGATATTGGATTCGATGAAAACCGCTGATCCTGAAGAAATTGATGTGCTCATCCATCAATACAATACATTGAAAAAAATCAGCACAGATATACATTCAGAATTAACAAGGGTTATTTCATATTAACTGTAGCTTATTAAAAAACAACCGCGCAACAATTCGTGAGAATTTTTGCGCGGTTCACTTGCTTCATTGCCGTAGCGTTGAAGTTTGTGGCAAGCTGCGTTATTTCGGCTGTTTACTCCGCTCTACCTCGTAAGGTTTTGCCTTTCTTCAGGTTTTCGTTCCGGTTTCCTCTTGCGGTTCCACTTTCACATAAACCCGGTTTTAATGTGGCTCCCCATTTGGGTTTCTCTTGCGAGAATCCTTCGTGAGTTTGGAGAAGTTGCTACTCGCGTTTTCACTTTCCGCGCCCCGCTTTCTTTTTCAAGTTTGCGGCTGGTTGGTCCGGATTCGACTTGCGTCTCCTCCTTCGCTTTCCTTAGGGTTTGCTCCGATTTCACCTTGCGATGTCCTCTTCACTTTCCCGGTCATTTAAAACCTGCCCTTTATCTTCACTTGCTGAAACAAATGTACACCTAAATATTTTAAGGAAGCAATTTTTTGATAGTAGTATAAATTAACAATAAATCAACAGGACTTATGAACAATTGTTCATATCTCAGATGAAATTGAAACACAATAAATTATGAGTATTGACTGTCTATTTTCTCTTTTTTTCAAAGAAATTCTGTAAAATCTGTCGGCATTCATTTTCCATAATACCTTCCTTAACAAGTGTCGTTGGATGCAGAATCTTCTTGTCAATTTGCTGAAAACCGCGTTTTTCATCCCGGGCACCATATACCAGTTTGTTGATCTGTGTCCAGAATGAAGCGCCCGCACACATCACACAGGGCTCAAGGGTAACGTATAGCGTGCAATCAGTCAGGTATTTGCCCCCTAAATAATCCGCAGCAGCAGTAAAGGCAATCATTTCTGCGTGGGCCGTTACATCATTCAATTTTTCTGTGCTGTTGTGAGCACGCGCAATGATCTGGTTATTGCAAACTACAATGGCGCCCACGGGCACTTCATCTTTATCAAATGCCTTTTGAGCTTCCTTCAAAGCCTCTTTCATAAAATATTCATCCGTGTAAAGACTAAGACTCATGCAGCATATTTTTAGTTTTTGAAATAAATACCCCTATTATCAACACTAATGAACCGACAACAAAAGCAGGAACAAAGGATGTTTTTGCCTGGAATAGTTCAGGATATAATGTACCATAAATGAAAAGGATAAGGTTGATGACAAAGGCGCTTAAAATACTGGCCAAGGCCACTCTCCGGTATGCAAATGCATTTTTGCTGATCAGTGCAAATAAAGTAATGGGAGCAAAAATGGTGATGGTAGAAATGCCCACAACCATCAAATCGACTATATACGGAAAAACGAGCGCTGTAAACAAAGCGATAATACCAAAAATAATGGTTGCGATCCGGATCATCAGATGGGCTTTCTTTTTGCTTATTTCTTCTTTTTTCTTTCCCCATCCAACAAAATCTTTCACCGCTGAAATAGAAATGATATTTAAAAAACTATCCCCTGATGACATCAACGCGGATAGTAAACCTACCACTGCAAACCCCAACAAAACAGGGCCGAAATTAATATCCATTAAAAAGACTTCAAATGTATGCCGCGAAATAAATTCATAGGCTACATCGGCCGATTCGTTGGTTGCTAATTCCCTTTCTAAAACCAGTTTAATTGCCATACCCACCATCGGGAAAATGATATAAAATGGTAGCATCCCAATCCCTGACCAGATACTGACCTTCCGGGCTACTTTTTCACTTTTGGCGGCGAGGATTCGCTGCCAGATGTCCATCCGGACCAGCACCGACCAGGAGAGAAATAAAATAGTGCCGATTAAAAAACCCCACCCCAATTGTGTTCCATTCAGCATTTCCCGAGGTAGTTCCTGCATCCGGCTGAAAAATTCTGTGTCGTCAATGATTCCCGGTATGAATATGAGCAGGATCATAATCACTATAGCAATAAACTGGATCATATCGGTAAGAATAACACCTGAAAGGCCGGCAATTGCCGTATAAATAATAATAATAAGCGCTGAAATAATGACAGCTGTTGTATATCCGATCTCGAAAGAATATTTCAAAAGGCTGGCCATTGCAACAAACTGAGCTGCCAGGATGAAAAAGAAGATGAAGATGTTAACCCCACTTACTGTTGCTGAGAATATCCTTGAAAATCCTTTTTCTTTGGTCGAAGTAAATTTGTGATTTAAATAATGAGGAAAGCTGTAGATATTATTGTCGGCACCATAAGTTCTTATTTTCCCGGCATAAAATGACATGATCACAAACCCGATCACATAGGCAATTCCGATGGAAACAGCTGCAAAACCTGATTCATAACCCAATGCCATTAGTCCGATAGAAGTACCTCCACCCACAAAAGTGGCCAATACCGTAAAAACAAGGGGTAAGGTTTTCGTGTTCCGATTGTTGACCAGGTATTGGTCAAAGTCGGAGCTGCGGAGGTGACGTAAGGCAAGAAATACGATCAGGATTAAATAAATGACGATCCAAAAAAACAACCAGTTCATAGTTTTAATTTATGTGGCCAATAAAAACCAAATATAATTGAATAAATAGAAAGTCATATGTAAGAAGTTTAGCGTCTCAATTTACAAGGTTAAGTAGTCAAGACTTTTCAGAAACAAATTTGATATTTCTTTTCAACCCCTTAAAACCGGTACGTTGCACCGCACTATGCCTGAACAAACTATTGAATACAGGTTTTTCAAGTTGCTCCCAATTATTTTTTTCCATATTTATCAAATTGTCTGAAGGATTGAACAAGGGCTCATGATGAGGTTTGGCAAATTTGTTCCATGGGCAAACATCCTGGCAAATATCACATCCAAAAATCCAATTATTAAAATTATCCTGATACTTTTCCGGAATTTCATCGCGATTTTCGATTGTCAGATAGGAAATGCATTTTCTGGCATCTACCCGAAAAGCTTCGATTGCCTGGGTAGGGCAAGCATCGATACATTTTGTACATGTGCCACAATAATTCTTATAATTTGTTTCATCATAGGCCAGTTCTAAATCGCAAATGATGTGGCCGATGAAGAAAAATGAGCCCCCTTTCCTGTTGATCAGCATGGTATTTTTACCAATAAACCCGAGTCCGCTTTCACGGGCCCAAGCCCTGTCGAGAACGGGTGCTGAATCGACAAACAACCTGGCTTCGCGCTCACCGATTTCATCTTCAATAGCTGATAATAACAAAGCCAACTTTTTCTTAACCACAAAATGATAATCTTTTCCGCAGGCGTATTTTGAAATGCGGTAGCTATCCTTTTCAGGGAGTTTTTGATCAGGAAAATAATTATACAAAACTGTAATTACAGATTTGGCGCCTTCAACCAGTTTAACTGGATCATATCGCTTGGATTTATTCTTTTCAAGATACGACATGGTTCCGTGCATGCCTTTTTTGAGCCATGCTTCCATCCTGGCTTCATCTTCTTCAAGTCGTTGGGCTTTAGATATACCACAATCGAAAAAACCAATCTTTTTGGCGTTACTTTTTATGAATTCACTTAGTTGGGATGTATTCATTATCAAGAAGGCATTTTAGAAAAGCTTTCCCTGGTCCGGATCTTTAATCTTTCCGAGGTGTTTGTAAGCGAGTTCGGTGGCTTCTCTTCCACGTGGTGTGCGCATCAAATACCCTTCCTGGATAAGAAATGGTTCATAAACTTCTTCAATAGTGCCTGATTCTTCTCCAACAGCCGTAGCAATGGTTGTAATTCCAACTGGCCCTCCTTTAAATTTATCAATAATGGTGGATAGGATTTTATTATCCATTTCATCCAATCCAAATTTATCGACATTCAATGCTTCGAGGGCATGTTTTGAAATTTTCATATCAATCTCACCTGAACCTTTAATTTGTGCAAAGTCGCGTACACGGCGTAAAAGTAAATTGGCAATCCGCGGCGTTCCCCGGCTTCTCCTGGCTATTTCAAAAGAAGCATCATCATCAATTTTAACTTTTAATATGGATGCGGATCGTTTGATGATTCCAGCCAGAGTTTCCGTATCGTAATAAGCCAATCTGGAGGTAATACCAAATCTTGATCGCAGGGGTGCAGTTAACAATCCTGAACGGGTGGTTGCTCCGATCAATGTAAAAGGGCTCAAACTGATCTGAACAGATCGGGCATTGGGCCCGGTTTCGATCATAATGTCAATTTTAAAATCTTCCATAGCAGAGTATAAATATTCTTCCACTACCGGACTTAATCGATGTATTTCATCAATGAACAATACATCATTTTCGCCCAGGTTGGTTAGTAAACCTGCCAAATCGCCTGGCTTATCCAAAACGGGGCCGGATGAAGTAATAATATTAACACCCAATTCATTTGAAATGATATAAGAAAGGGTTGTTTTTCCCAATCCAGGAGGGCCATGAAGTAGCACATGATCCAGCGCTTCACCTCTTTGTTTGGCTGCCTCCACAAATATTTCAAGGTTCTCAACTACTTTGGGTTGCCCTAAAAAGCTATTGAACTGACCTGGCCTTAGCACCTTCTCAATTTCAATCTCAACCTTGCTTAAATGATCTTTTGTGGCATCCAGATTTTCGTTCATTCTATTTTAACTTAAACAACAAAAATACTAATAAGTACCGAATAAAAATGACGGATAAAAGCCTGTAATAAGGGCTTGTTTTGAAAATCAGAAAAAAAATATTACATTAGCTTCATAATCAATTCATCTGCTAATTTAGGGTAAATGCAGGAATATCAATACGATAAAAATGTAATGCCATGAAAACAATATTAGTTGCTATTGACTTCTCGAGAAACGCTGAACATGCCCTGGAATATGCGGTTTTGTTCGCTAATAAACTAAACGCCTGCATACATTTAATATGGGTAGATAATACTTTGGCAGAAGAAAGCGTTATTGATATTATTGAAGGTGAAACCAGGATCGAAAAACGGGCCTATATGAATACCATCATCAAGAAGTTTCAACCACAGATCAAATGTGGTGAAATTCAGGTCTTGTTAAGAAAAGGCAGGGTTTACCAGGAAATTTCAAAAGCGGCGAAACAAATAAACGCAGATATGATTTTTGCAGGAACACATGGTGTTTCAGGATACGAGCAATACTGGATTGGCAGCAACGCCAACAGAATCGTAAGCCAGGCACCCTGTCCTGTAGTTACCATAAGGAGCGAATATGGTTTTAAAGACCAAATAAAAAATATATTGCTCCCTCTGGACAGTTCACTTGAAACCAAACAGAAACTGCCATTTGCAGCTGACCTGGCTAAATCTTTTAATGCTACCATACATTTATTAAAGGTATTCAATACGCCGTTAAGTGTTATCAGGAAAAGAATTGATAAATATGGCGAAGATGCTGAAGTGTGCTTAAAAGATAGGAAAGTGAAATTCGTTACCGAAGAACTGGAAGCGGATAATGTGGCTGTATCCATTATTAAATATAGTCGTGAGCACAAAATTGATTTGATTTCGATCATGACAGATCAGGATACAACTACGGCTAAAAAATTTTTAGGTCCTTATGCACAGCAACTGATCAATAATTCAGAAATTCCGGTTCTAAGTTTGCGATCAAAAGAAATTAATTAAATATGAACTATCTTCATTGATTTGATGAAAATAAAGCTTTCGATACTATCAATTGTTATGATTTTTTCTGCATTGGCGATGAATGCGCAAATTGCGAATAGCAATGCCGTCATTATTTATAATGACCCACAAATTGAGAATCTTGTTGAACTGCACATTGATTACAATGAAGAATTCCCGCTGATTGATGGTTACCGGATACAATTACTCATGCGGGCCGGAAATACAGCCCTCGATGAAGCAAACCAGATTAAAGATGAATTTGAAGAAAATTACCCGGAAATAAATACTTATGTAACTTTCAGAGAGCCTTATTATCGATTGAGAGTTGGAGATTTCAGAACTAGGTTAGAGGCCATGGAGTTTATGGAAAAGCTAAAAAGAAGTTATCCTCAGGCATGGGTTATTAAAGATAAAATTACATTTCCTGAATTTACAAAATATAAAAACACCATCAATTATGAATAAAAAAATCCTCGTTGGTATCGATTTCTCCGATTGTTCCATAAATGCTTTGGAACATGCAATAACCATTGCCCAAAGGGCATCGTCGGGTATAACAATGGTTTGGGTGAATCATTTAGATTATTCAAAAGAAATATTTTCGGTCGAGCCGAAAGATCTGATTAAAGAAGTGGAAGGTAAATTTAATGGGATCATTAAAAAATACAAAAGTAAGCTGGGTAGGGAAGAGTTTAATTTTCAGATCAGAAAAGGGAAAGTGTATAAGGAGATATGTGCTGCCGCAGATGAAATAAATGCTTTCTTAATAGTGATAGGAACACATGGATCAACAGGCTTCGAAGAATTCTGGATTGGAAGCAATGCCAACCGGGTCGTGTCAGCTACAACCAAACCAATTATTACTATCAGGGCTGGTGTTGATATTGAAAAAGGATTAAAAAGAATTGTCATCCCGTTTGATAGCACCAAAGTAACCAGGCAAAAACTTCCCATGACAGCTTTGCTCGCCAAATTTTTTAATGCTGAAGTGCATATATTAGGAATGTATACTTCCAGCCTTGACGATATCAGGTATCGTATTCAAAATTATGTGGAGCAAGCTAAAGATTACCTCGAAGAAAACGACATCCTTCATAAAGAAACATTTATTGAAACGGATCATATTACTGAGACAACCATCGAATATGCTTTAAAAGTAAATGCCAATTTAATATCGATAATGACAGAGCAGGAAACCAAAACTTCCAACCTGTGGTTGGGGCCTTATGCGAGCCAAATGGTGAATCACTCACCCATCCCTGTGCTGAGCATTCATCCTGACCGGATCAGATTTTTTAACGGTTAACAAAAAAAAAGACCGCATTGCGGTCTTTTTTTTTAATTTTTTTCAAAGCTCATTAGCTTTTTATAACTTCATTATTTTTATTCAGGAATAAGTATTCAAGCAAGTGGAAATCTTTATTTGCTTGAATTTTAACCCACCTTTTATATTTTAGAAACCATTTATAACGAATCGATTTCATGCCTTTTGTGAGGTAAGCAGCTATGAAAGGGTGTACCGCCAACGTCAGGTTTTTCTCATTCTGGTCCTGGATCAGGTAATTCAAATTGTTCTCAATATCGTCAACAACGATGACACTTGATTTTATTTCGCCCGAACCATTACAAACGGGGCATTGTTCCAGCACCGGAACGGTCATCTGCGGCCTTACACGCTGTCGTGTAATTTGTACCAATCCAAAACGGCTGGGAGGCAAAACGGTATGTTTCGCGCTATCTTTAGCCATTTCTTCTTTAAATCGGTTATGCAATGCGCGCCGGTTTTTGGCATCATTCATATCAATAAAATCAACAACGATGATGCCTCCCATATCGCGCAGGCGCAGCTGCCGGGCAATCTCGATAGCGGCTTCAATATTTACCTCCAGGGCATTTTCTTCCTGAGAATTATCTTTATTTACACGATGTCCACTATTCACATCGATCACATGAAGCGCTTCGGTATGTTCAATGATAAGGTAAACACCACTTTTTATAGTAACCGTTTTCCCAAATGAGTTACGAAGTTGCTTTTCTACGCCAAAGTATTCAAATATGGGTGTGCGTCCCTTGTATCTTTTTACAATATCGATCTTATCCGGAGAAATGGTACCCAGTAAATTTCTGGCTTCCTCATAGAGCACTGAGTCGTTAATATGAATACTATTAAATGACTCATTCAAATTGTCTCTTAAAATGGTTGAAGTTCTGCCAAGTTCACTCAATACTTTTCTGGGTGCAGAAATGTGAGGAAGTTGTTTGGTTATTTTCTCCCATTTTGAAGTCAAATCCCTTAAATCGGCATCCAGTTCAGCTACCTTTTTGTGTTCGGCAACTGTTCGAATGATCACACCGTAGTTATTGGGTTTGATACTCAATATTAGCCTTTTTAACCTACTTCTTTCTTCTTTACTTTTGATTTTTTGGGAAATCGAAATTTTGTTTGAAAAAGGCAATAACACGATATACCTGCCGGGGAATGAAATTTCTGTAGAAATGCGGGGGCCTTTGGTTGAAATAGGCTCTTTGGCAATTTGCACCAGAATCTGTTGCCCCGAAGTTAATACCTGGTTAATCTTTCCTGTTTTTTCAATATCCTTCTCCAGCCTGAATTTTTCAAAGCTGATATGTTGGGATTTTCCCAACAGGCCAAGTTTAACAAAGTTATTATAGGTTTTTATCTGTGGACCTAAATCCAGGTAATGAAGAAATGCATCCCGTTCGTAGCCTACATCAACAAAAGCAGCGTTCAAACCAGGCATGATTTTTCTGACTTTACCCAGAAAAATATCCCCAACCGAAAACTGATTATTGTTTTGTTCTTTATGAAGTTCGACTAATGTCTTGTCCTCAAGAAGTGCAATGCTAACCTCCGATGAATTTGAATCGATGATTAATTCTCTATTCACAATATATCTTTAATTTAGAAATGCCACTTAAAACCTTCATTTTAAGTGATAATAAAAGGACAACAAAAAATAAATGTTGAGGTGAGCCGGGTCAAATTAAATAACACAATGCACGGTTGCGGATCATGCAATGTGTTATTCGAAGTACATAGAATAATTATTTCTTCTTATGCCTGTTTTTCCTTAAACGTTTTTTACGTTTATGGGTAGCCATCTTGTGTCTTTTCCTCTTTTTACCGTTTGGCATAGTTACTGTTTTTTGTAGGTTTAAATTATTTTACGTTGCCTTTTACTTTGTTTACAAAAGTTTTAGCAGGCTTAAAAGCAGGAATATTGTGAGCAGGAATTATGATAGTTGTATTTTTTGAAATATTTCTACCTGTTTTTTCAGCTCTTTTCTTGATAATAAAACTACCAAATCCTCTTAAGTAAACATTCTCTCCATCAACCATGGTATCTTTTACTGTTTCCATGAATGATTCTACTACTGCTTGAACAGCTACTTTTTCAATACCAGTTTTATTGGCAATTTCGGTTACAATTTCCGCTTTTGTCATGTCTTTATTTTTTAATTGATTAAATATTAGTTTTTTATTTCGGCTGGCAAAAATAAAACATTTTCACTAACATTGCATCTTTAACTTAATTTTTTTCATTCTAAACACTTCTTTTTTAAGTATTTTCAGCAGAAATAGATGAATTTTGGAAAGAGACTGGCTGAATGGTACCAGAAAAATAAAAGGGAATTACCCTGGCGTGATATAAACGACCCTTACCGCATTTGGTTGTCAGAAATTATTCTTCAGCAAACACGTGTGAACCAGGGGATGGATTATTACATCAAATTTGTAGATAAATACCCTGATATTCTTGACCTGGCAGATGCCTCACGTGATGAAGTTTTTAAACTTTGGCAGGGGCTGGGATATTATAACAGGGCTGAAAATATGCTGGCTACTGCAAAAATGGTTGTGGAACAGTATGGCGGCCATTTTCCTGCTGATCGTGAATTACTTTTAAAACTGCCCGGAATAGGACCCTATACCTCGGCAGCCATTGCTTCAATAGCTTTTAATCTGCCATTTGCTGTTATCGATGGAAATGTGTACCGCGTGCTCTCAAGAATTTTTGGTATTACAGAAGTCGTAAATTCTACTGAAGGAACAAAAAGGTTTCAGCAATATGCCGATGAATTGGTTGACCGGAAGCAACCCGGAATTTACAACCAGTCGATTATGGAATTTGGGGCACTGTATTGCACACCCGTCAATCCTGACTGCCGTAATTGTATTTTCAAGAATGAGTGTTTTGCTTTTTCAAATGGAAAAGTAAACGATTTGCCGGTTAAGAAACCTAAAAATAAAATCAGGAACAGGTTTTTTTATTATTTTATGATAGAACCGGAGCCAGGAAGCAATGAAACAGCTAAAGTGTATCTTAAAAAGAGGATGAATGTCGACATCTGGAAGAATCTGTATGATTTTTTACTTGTCGAAACAGATCACAAACTTGAATTGAATGACGACATTATAACGGGTATGCTACAGCAAAATTTTAAGTTGGAAGATCCGCTTATCAGACTGGTTTCAAAAGAGTATATTCACAAATTGACACACCAGGCAATTCATGCCACCTTCATCCAGGTAAATGTGAATAAAAAACTTGACGAGCATGAAAAATTCGTAATTTTGACGCATAAAAATAAACTGGTCGATTATCCAGTTCCACGGCTGATCGAGCAATTTCTAAGTGATTATAAAATACTGTAAATAAAGTAAATATGGCAGGACTAAACAAGGTAATATTAATTGGAAGAATAGGAAAAGACCCTGAAACATACAGTTTTGAAGACGGCACAAAAAAAATAAGTTTTTCTTTGGCAACTACGGAAAGTTATAAAGACCGGAATACAGGAAGCTGGGTAGACCAAACCGAATGGCACAATATTGTAGGCTACAGATTTTTAGCCGAGAAGAATTTTGCCAAAGGCGACCTGGTGTATATCGAAGGCAAAATAAAAACCAGGAAATACAATGATAAGGATGGCAACGAAAAGTATATTACCGAGATACTTTCCGAGAAAATCAACATCCTTACGCGCAGCCAAAGTAACCAGGAATACCAGGGGGCGTCAAATAACAGGGACAATGACTCTATGGCACCCCAGGCACCATCGAATGACGAAAGCAGGGAAGAACAAATAGAAGATGATCTTCCTTTCTAAAAATCAACGCATTGTAGTACGATGTGTTATTTTCTTATTAGTTTTGCAGTGCTTTAATTATTAATGTCAAAATTTTGGAAGAAGCAGATTTAGATCCATTACCCGATCTATTAATGAACCTGGCAAACCAGTTATTTCTTGGTTTCTCGCCCGAAGCGATTATCGGGCTGATTGCTTTAATATTGTTAATTATTTTGTCGGGATTGGTATCCGGCTCCGAAACCGCCTTTTTTTCCTTATCACCCGCTGATGTTGGCGTCCTGAGTAATGGAAGACATCCCAAGGATCAGTTGATTCTGGATATACGAAAAAGACCCAAAACCTTGCTAGCAACCATCCTGATCGGGAACAACTTCATTAATGTTGCCATAGTCATACTATCGACTTACCTGACCAGTATACTTTTTAACCTGGGAGATAGTGCGGTACTTACTTTCGTTTTGCAAGTAATTGTCATCACATCAATCATTTTGCTTTTTGGCGAAATCATACCTAAAATTTATGCGAACAAAGAGCCTGTGATGGTGGCCAATATTATGGTGCGGCCATTAAAGTTTCTTATTTTTTTATTTAAACCGCTCAGTTATTTTTTGGTGCACTCAACCCGTTTAATTGATAAAAAGATTGGAAAAAAGGGACATAATATTACCTACAGTGAATTGTCGGATGCCATCGAAATTACTGTGGATGAAAGTGCCCCCGCTGAGGAAAAAAATATATTGAGAGGAATAGCTACTTTTGGCGAAAAGGAAGCCAGTGAAATCATGCAATCGAGGGTGAATGTTACTGCCATCGACAAAAAATTAAATTTCCAGGATGTATTAAAAGTAGTGGTTGAATCGGGTTTCTCGCGGATACCTGTTTATGAGGAATCATTTGATCATGTGATTGGTGTACTTTATATCAAGGATTTATTACCGCATTTGAAAACCACTGAAAATATTGAATGGTTGTCGCTTGTAAGGCCCGCCATTTTTGTCCCTGAAAATAAAAAGATCAATGACCTGCTGCAGGAGTTCAGGGAAAAGAAAATTCACCTTGCCATCGTTGTTGATGAATATGGTGGAACTTCTGGCCTCATTACCCTGGAGGATATTATTGAAGAAATTGTGGGAGAGATCAGTGATGAATTTGATAAAGACCTGCTTCAATTTAAATACAGGCGAATTTCTGAAAACTCATATTTATTTGAAGCAAAAACACCTATCAACGACCTGTGCAAAATTGTAGATATAAATATTGGCTTCTTTGATGAAGTAAGAGGTGAATCGGATTCAATTGGTGGTTTAATTTTGGAATTGGAAGGTGAAATGCCTGAAAAAGGAAGAAAAATACGTTTCAACCAATTTGAATTCGAAGTGGTAAATGTTGATCAGCGAAAGATCAATGAAGTGAAAGTAAAAGTCATTAAAGAAGAAATAGAATGAAGTTTACCATCCATCTTATTATATCATTGATGCTGGCATTTATTATATCCTGTCAATCGCCTTATACACCCAAGCCAAGGGGTTATTTCAGAATTGAACTTCCCGAAAAATCTTACCAGCGGTTTGATACAACTTATCCATACTCCTTTGAATATCCGGTATATGCAACTATTTCAGAGAGTAAATATGCGCAGGGCGAGAAATACTGGATTGATATCAAATTTGAAGCTTTCGATGCAACCATCCATATAAGCTACAAAGATGTGAATGGCAATTTGATCACTTATCTTGAAGATGCCTACACCCTGGCCACCAAACATATTCCGAAAGCCGATGCGATTTACGACAGTGTGATCATACATAGGAACCGTGATCTTTTTGGCCTGATTTATCAAATTGAGGGTAGTGAAGTGGCTTCACCATACCAGTTCCTCTTAACCGACAGCACAAGTCACTTTGTGAGGGGAGCCTTGTATTTCAATACCATTCCAAACAACGATTCACTCCAACCGGTTATCAATTTGTTGAAAGACGATATTGATCACATGATCAATACATTCCAATGGAATTAACAGGTTTCCCCTTTTCAAACACCCACAGGAAAAATTAATTTGTTAATTTTGACCGAAACATTTGGTACTGAAATGGGTATCATTTACTGTTCAATAAACCATAAGGAGGAAGGGATATGATAGAAACTATTAAAATAGGACGACTCAGATGGCTGCATATTAAAACTCCTTCAGAGGAAGATTTTGAAATCCTTGAAAATCAGTACCATTTCCACCCATTGGACCTCGAAGACTGTCAGCAGATCAACCAACGTTCTAAAATTGATATTTACGACGATTATTATTTTATCATCCTCCTGTTCCCGGTATTTGACAACCAGAACCGGTTTATAAAAACCCGCGAAGTGAAAATATTCTGGGGCGAAGACTATATCATCACCGTTGGCAAATCGCATTATATCGTTGATAATCTATTCGATGAAGCTTTGTCGCAGGAAGTAAGAGGTGAAGAATTTGAGTTGGGAACTTCCGATGCTTTATTATACCTCATTCTTGAGAAAATCATGAATGAAACTGTTTATTTAATTCGGAAGGTAGGATTGGAACTGGAATTGATCAACCGAGAATTGTTCGGAAAAAGTCCGCATACTATTATCGAAAGGTTATCCATTACCCGGAAAAACATCATTTTACTAAATACAATGTTGAAACCCCAGCTTCGCGTATTCAATAAGTTTGAATCAGGTGTTGTGCAGGGTTTCGCTGATAATATGGAAGATTATTGGGGAAATATCCTTGACTATACCAACCGCATGTGGGATAATACGGAGGATTATGGTGAGTTGATCGAAGGCTTGTCAACAACTTTCGATTCGTTGCAAACCAATAAGACTAACGAGATCATGAAGATCCTCACCCTGATCTCATCCATTGTTCTTCCATTAACCTTTCTAACCGGTATTTATGGAATGAACCTGGATCTGCCTTTGCAAAAAAACAGCCTGGCATTTTATGTTATTCTGGCTATTATGATTCTGGTTGGGGTAGGAATGCTTTTGTTTTTCAGGCGAAAAAAATGGATGTGATTAGGGTTTCTTCTTTTTAGCCTTTTCGGTAAAAATATCCGATTGTCGCTGGATGGATTCTTCATGTATCAAAGCGAGTAAAGCTTGCAAAAATTCCTTTTTCAATCCGAGATGTGTTCCCTGCGCCATTCGATCTTCCAGAATACCGACCCACCTTTTCATTTGAAGAATCGTAATATGATTTTCTTTTTTAAACGCCCCGATTTCATCAATTATTTTAAGTCGGCTGGCCAGTATTTGTAATAATTCGCCATCCAGTTTATCAATTTCTGTTCTCAATTCTTCAAACTTGCTGTAAAATTCAGTGTCAATACTTTTTTCCCTGATCACAAGGTTGTCTAATATCTTTTTCAGATCATTGGGAGTAAGTTGTTGCGAAGCGTCAGTTAATGCAGTAGCGGGATTGATATGACTTTCGATCATCAGTCCGTCCATTTCAAAATCGAGTGCCTTTTGAGAAATGGAAGGGATCATTTCCCGGTTTCCGCAAATATGACTGGGATCGGTAATAATGGGCAATGAAGGTGCTATTCTTTTCAGCTCAATAGGAATTTCCCACATGGGAGCATTGCGAAACGGCGACTTTTCAAAATAATGAAAACCACGATGGACAGCAGCCATTTTATTGATACCAGCCTCATGAATGCGTTCAATGGCGCCGACCCATAAATTCAAATCCGGGTTGATAGGATTTTTAACCAAAACGGGAATATCTATTCCTTTGAGTGCTTCAGCGATTTCCTGAACTGAAAACGGGTTTACTACTGTTCGGGCTCCCAGCCACAAAATGTCAATTTCATAACGGAGTGCTTTTTCAACGTGTTCCGGTTTGGCTACTTCAATGGCCAATTTTAAGCCTGTTTCCTGTTTTATCTTTTGGAGCCATTTAAGTCCTTTTTGCCCAACACCTTCAAATTCACCTGGCCTTGTTCGCGGTTTCCATAAACCTGAACGAAATACCTGGACCTGCGGTATTTTGGCAATTTCCATGGCCGTTTGCAACAATTGCTCTTCACTTTCGGCACTGCAAGGACCAGCGATCACTAAAGGTTTGCCATCGGTAAAAATCCAGTCGGAAAGAGATGCTATTTCAATATCAGTACTCACTAGGCAAAATTAATAATAAAGACAAAGAGCGTTCAAGTAGAATTAAATACTTTTGACATATAAAGAAACCCTTGTTCAAATTGATCATCGAAACCCATATTGTCCCTGATATGATCCCAAGAGAGAGGTTTCTCGATTATTCGATGAAGGTCATCAAAACCTTAAGCTCAAGAAACAGCATTAAAAAAGCCATTAAGAATGGGGAATTATTATTGGACGGCGAAATGGTCGTAGGCGGAACGTGGTTGCAGCCGGGTCAGAAGATCGAATTGCTGGAAATAAAGAACAAACCGCCCAAAGCATTCGACATGAAGCTTGAAGTGATTTTTGAAGATGAAAACCTTGCTATTATCCATAAACCAGCAGGAATTTCTGTGAGTGGCAATAAATACATAACCATTCAGAATGCATTGATTTCAAACCTGCAAAATTCAAAAGAACCGGATGCACTAAAATGGCCCAGACCTGTTCATCGCCTGGATTATGGTACCTCCGGACTGTTACTGATTGCCAAAACGACTTCAGCATTGGCTCAATTAGGACGGCAGTTTGAAGAGCGGATGATCAGAAAAAAATACAGGGCCATCGTTGTCGGAAAACTTGATGGCGAAGGCGAGATCAACGAAAAGATTGATCAAAAAGAAGCCGTTACTAAATATAAAGTTATTTCAAAGGTTCGTTCTTTATACACCGATTGGGTATCCCTGGTTGAAGTGTATCCTGAAACCGGAAGAACCCACCAGATCAGGATTCATATGGCGCATATTGGTCATCCCGTGTTAGGTGACGGCAAATATGGAACAAAGATGAAATTGCTGAAAGGTAAATGACTGTTTCTTGCTGCGGTCGGACTCAATTTAAATCATCCTGTTACCAAAGAACCAACTTCGTTTTTAATTGATATGCCCGAAAAATTTACCAAACGTTTACAAACCGAGCAGCGAAGGTGGGATAAACATCATAAAATTTAATTTTTCTATTTGGTAGTATACTTTATGTAATTGAATTAAATTGCATTCAGTTACCAAACCCATTCACCATGAAAGAAATACAGGTCAAACAAATAGATAAGCAAATCTCATTAAGAGAAGTATGCGCATCCTACACGCTTCCAAGAGCGGAAATGCCAATTAAAGGAGGGTGGGGTTATACAAAAGAGGATGCCATTATAATTGATAAAAATGATCCTGTTTTACCCAAAGAATTACCATTCGATGGCATTGGGCTGGAGTACGACATAGTTGAAAGACGAATTGATCTGGAATTCACTTTACTGCAGGATGAGAAAGACA
>PKSW01000166.1 GCA_002869465.1 Marinilabiliales bacterium | reverse complement strand
TTGACCAAAATTATTCTTCAAATAATCAGCTAACCAAAGGGACTGAATTAATTGCCATAAACAAAATTCCGGTAACAAAGATTATTGAGGATTTTTCACCTTATTTAGTTGTCAGACCCAACGGCGATATTGGAAAAACACTTGCGTTTCACTGGTCAAAATTATTGTGGCTGGAATATGGTTTTAGTGAGCAATTCATCATCAGCTATATTGTGCCAAACTCTGATAGTATCATGACAACAACTATTAGTGGAGTAAAAAAAGAATTTATTGCACAAGATTACACACCCCGCTATACGAAAGATTTTGAATACCACATTGAGAAAGACAGAAGCACTGCGGTCATGGAGATCAATACATTTGAGTTCCAATTCGAGGAGTATGATAGCTTACTTAGAAGTTCATTTAAGGACATTAAACAAAGTGGAGTAAATAACCTGATTATCGACGTTAGAGCCAATCATGGTGGTAATGCCAATCTAATTGGAACTTTGGTTGATTACCTGACCGATAAACCTTATATTACGGATGCTAAATCTGAAGTAAAGACCAGCGAAGCAACGAAAAAATGCTATACCACGCATCCAATTTTTGTGAATGCCATTGAACAAGCCAGAAAAGCAGAAGGTAATTCATCGGATTTTATGGAACTGGTTAATTGTTTCCTGGAGCAGCCTGCAGGCACAATAACTACATTTCCGGAAGAAATAACGATACCTAAAGAGAATGAATATAGATTTAATGGAAGATTATTTGTTCTTACCAGTAAAGAAACTTTCTCCGGAGGAACAGGGTTCTCGGTTATTATAAAAGACAATAACATAGGATATATTGTTGGAAATGAGACCTCGGATAACCCTACAGATTATGGTTGTATTATGCTATTTGAATTACCCAATACGAAGATTAATATTCAGAATTCAACACAATATACTGTTCGCCCCGCCGGCTATGATGATGAACGAGGTGTAATTCCGGATTATAAAGTAGTGCCAACATATTTTGATATGATTAACGGATATGATAAAGTTCTGAATTATACGTATTGGTTGATTGACGAAAACATTGCAGGCCAAACACAGTAAATAATTGATAAATAACAGACTGCGTAATGAAATATCATGTTTTAATAATATTGCTTTTTATAGCATTTGGATGTAATACAAGGCAATCAGAAAGTGACAAAGAAGGTATGCCCGTTTTAAACGGAAAATACTTAGGGCAAAAAGAACCCGGACTTACCCCGGAAATATTTGCACCCAATATTGTGTCAACCGGAATGGCGGAAATAAATGCCTGTTTTTCTCCGGACTATACAGAGTTTTTATTCTCAGTAATCATGCCCGGCAACAATTTCGTGATTATGTCGATGAAATATAATGGGCAGGAATGGTCAGCGCCGGAAGTTGCAGGTTTTTCAGGTGAATATTCAGACGCAGATCCTTTTATTACAGCCGATGGAAAATGGCTGTACTTTGTGTCCAAACGCCCTGTCGACAGCCAGCAAAAACCCAAAACAGACTGGGATATCTGGCGCATGAAAAACATCAATGGGCAATGGGGTGAACCTGAACATTTAGATTCAGACATAAATTCAGATCAGGATGATATTTATCCCAGTTTAACAAAGGAAGGAACTTTATACTTTTCATCGGGAAGAGGAGGAGGAAATAACCGGGACATCTATTACGCCAGGAGTAATGGAAGTGGTTTTAAACCATGCGTAAAATTAAATGATACGATTAACAAATATTGGGAAGGGGATATTTATATTTCTCCGGATGAAGATTACATGATCTTCAGAACTTATGGCAGACCTACCGGTAATGGCATGTATATCACATTCAATAGTGACGGCGAGTGGAGTATTCCTCAAAATATGGGAGAAGAAATTAATAAAACCGGGGGTGAATTTTGCCCGATGGTTGATCCAGACGGGAAGTATTTTTTCTTTACATCAAGCCATATTATTGCAAACACTGACACAGGCGAAAAATTGACTTATCAAAAGATAAAAAATGAATTCATAAACTCATACAAACATCCGGGTATGGGGAGAACAGATATTTACTGGGTGAGTGCATCAGTAATAAATAATTTAAGAAGTAAAATAGTTAAATAAACGCAAGTTAACAAAATGTATAAGTAATGGCAGGATGTGGTAAATATCAATGTTTGTAGCTCGCTCAAACTTCTTTGTGGCTTGACAAGAGAGTGCCATGCAGTCTACAGCTACTCATACAATTTACCGTTATATAGCATTAATAACCGAGGAAATATGAATAAAATAATTCTAATTCTACTATCCTTATCTTTTATCACCTCTTGTGGACAAAAGAAACTGCAAGAAGACAGACATATTGTTATTGAAAATTATGTTCAATTGAAGGGAAATCAAGTATTAAGTGAAATTGACAGTATTGAAATTCCATATTCAAAACAAGGATACACCTTGCATCTGCCAGACTCAGAACCTATTGCAACTATAATTTTTTTAAGCGGTTCTGCTTTGGATACAACTAAAAAAATTGCTGAGTTTGCAATTATACAACCATCTCTTAAAAAAAATATAGCTGTGCTTTTTGTTAGCACAGGTAAAGAAATAGAATTTCTATTTACAGATAAAGAAATTAATACCATTGATGAACTAATTGGAAGTGCTTTAGACAAAAATAAACTTTCTGACAAACCTAAATTCTTGGCTGGGATGTCTCTAGGTGGAACAATGGCTTTAAGATATAGCGAATATTGTTTTTTGGATAAATCAAAAATCGGTTTTCGGCCTGATGCAATTGCCATTTGCGATGCTCCATTAGACATGGAAAGAATGTGGCATGAACAACAGCAAGCAATAATTAATAATGTTCATCCAAATGCTGTTGGTGAAGCACGCTGGGTTTTGCATTACTTAAAAGAGAATTTAGGGGGTTCACCAACCGAATCCATGGAAGCTTATATTAATTATTCACCTTTTGTATATAACGATGAAAAGAGAAGTAAAATTGAACTCTTTAAAAATATTCCAATAAGAATGTATCATGAACCTGACATAGAATGGTGGGTTGAAAACAGGGGAAAAGATTATAAAACAATTAATAGCATTGACCTTGCAGGATTTTATAATTATCTGAGACAAGCTGGAAACTTGGAAGTAGAATTAATTACTTCTTACAATAAAAGGAATGACTATGAGAAAGGTTCGTCTCCGCATACCTGGACAATTGTTGATAATGAAGAATTGGTTAACTGGTTTTTAAAGAAAATTTAATGTAATAATAACGCTGTATAACACGCTGTCATAAAACATTACGCGGATAGTACAATATTTGAGCAGAGTAATATTAAATAAACGGTGCGGTGGGTTGATAAATTTGTGCTTCGAAATGCGCAACGTTTCATACCGCCAAACGTTAGCGGCAAGTTTCTTTCAACTTTGATTGTAACCAATATTAAGAAAACATATGAAAACGACATTATTTTTACTCACCTTATTGATTTCAGCAACATCTTTACTTGCTCAGAAAAATCATCAGAAGTATGATGTTCTTATCAGAAAAGCAGACTCCCTTTATCAGGTAAAAGACTATAAAAATTCTGCGCTTGAATTTTCTGAAGCTTTTAATGCACATGATGCTAAAATAACCATAAACCATCGTTATAATGCTGCTTGTTCCTGGGCTTTGGCAAGCGTTCCTGATAGCGCTTTTTACCATTTAAATTATGTTGCCACCAAAATGGATTACATGGATTATGGGCATATAAAAGGAGATCCTGATTTGAAATCTCTATACAGTGATAAAAGATGGCAACCCCTTATTGAATTGGTTAAAGCAAATAAAGACATAGCCTATTCCAATATAGACTTCATAACTATTAATGGATTCAAAGTTGAAGTCTTAACCTCAGGAATGGAATACAATCAAGTAGATAAACCCGTTGTTGTATTTGAAAATGGAATGGCAAGTGGTTTTGGAAGTTGGGAAACAGTAGCAGCAGAAATTTCTAAAACAAATGCTGTTTTTAGATACAACCGCCCAAGAATAGGAGAATCAGAAAACGACTCCCTCCCACCAACAACTGAGCATATAGTTAATAATTTGAGAGAAATGCTATTAGAGAAGGGCCTAAAACCTCCTTATTTATTAGTTTCTCATTCATTTGGAGGAGCATATATAAGAAGTTTTGCCTCCAAGTATCCAGAGGAAGTGGCAGGTCTTATTTTTATAGACCCCATTGACTTTACTAAAAAAAAGGGAGACGGCGATTTGCCTTATCTCGAAATAGGATTGACCCAACATCAGATTGATTCAATTTTTGGAAAACCATATGATGATTTTATAGAGAAACTTTATGAAGAAATGCCTGGTTTCTATGTTGAAGAAGTGAAAATATCAAGACAACTGACCAAAACAGAATTCGTAGAGTGCGACCGGAATCCTTTGCCTGACGTACCCGTACATTTTATTAAGGCAGGTGGCTTTTCTGATACAGAACCACCAACAATTTTTGACAGGGAAAAGATGTGGAGAATAAATAGCTACATCCAGATGAAACGATGGTTAGAACTTTTATATCCTCTGAAATATGGGAAGTTATTTTATTGTTCAAACTCAAGCCATTTTGTTCAAACGGATGAACCCGACCTGGTAATTTCAAGTATTAAATTGGCTTTGAAGGATTATGATAAAATAAAAAAAGTTAAAGAAACCAGCCACAGACTATGAACTGACATTAAATAAAAAAATGCAAATAACAGATGAATAGTTTTGAGCACAATAGAGAAAGCTGGAATGAATTGACAACTTTACATGCAGATTCAGTCTTTTATGATATTGACAGTTTTAAGAATGGAAAAACTTCGCTAAATCATATCGAAATTGAAGAATTGGGAGACATCAGGGGAAAGAAACTGCTGCATCTTCAATGTCACTTTGGAATGGATACCCTATCATTAGCAAGACAAGGAGCCGAAGTAACCGGAGTTGATATTTCCGACACCTCAATACAAAAAGCCACAGCATTGTCCGCTGAATGAGATATTCCAGCAAAGTTTATTCGTTCAA
>PKSW01000031.1 GCA_002869465.1 Marinilabiliales bacterium | reverse complement strand
TTTGGTGACGGCACTCAAGTTACCATAGATTACCCTGACAATCCGAATATCTCACATATGTATACTTCAAATGGAAACTATGAAGTTATTCTTACAGTTACTGACCAGATGGGATGTGAAAATTACAAATCAAGATTTGTTAATGTTGTTATAAGTCCCATTGTCAATTTTAATTTTGAAAGTTCTTGTGTTACGATGCCCGTGCTATTCACCGATGCTTCGGCTACGGGTGGAGGCTCGGAATTATTTACTTGGGAATGGTATTTCGATGATCCTGCCTCTGGAATTAATAATACATCCAACCTGCAAAATCCATCCCATATTTTCACGGGCCCGGGAACATATTCGGTTTCTTTGGTCGTTACTAACATTCTATCGTGCAGCGATACTTCGATTATTGATATTGTTATGGATTCCTTACCCGTAATCGACATTACAATGACTGAGGATACGCTTTGTTTAGGAGAAATCGCTGAATTTTTTGGTGTGGGCAATGATATTCTGACCTGGGAATGGGACTTTGGAGATGGAATCGGATACGCCTTTAATCAGAACAGCGACTATTTGTACTCAGAACCAGGGATCTATACTGTTACACTTACGGCAACAGATATCAATGATTGCCAGGTGAGTGTTTTTTATGATATTGAGGTTAGGGATTTGCCGACAGTTGATTTTACTACGAATAACTTATGCACAGGCGACTCAACTTATTTTTTCGATGATACACAGATAACCAATGGATATCCGGTTAGCTGGGAATGGGATTTTGGAGATGGAACAACATCCAATATACAGAATCCTGCACATCTTTATAATTCATTTGGAAATTATCAAGTGGTATTGACCGTTACAGATAATGCTGGATGTGAGAATTATTTGAGCCGTACGATTTCGATTTATGATCATCCGGAAGCTGCCTTTAGTTTTCAGACTGTATGTGATTATGAAGGCATGGTCAATTTTAGTGATGAATCGAACCTGAGTAATAGCAATAGCCCCATTCAGAGTTGGCATTGGAATTTTGGAGATGGTTTTACTTCTTCAGAAAGAAATCCGCAGCACATCTATGCCTATATTGACAGCTGTTATGCTGTTGTATTAACAATTGTTGACACAAATGGTTGTTCGTCAACTGACACAAATTTAAATGTTTGCGTATACCAATCTCTTGATGTTTCTTTTTCCTCATCTGACAACTGTTCGGGGGATCCTGTTTTCTTCCAGGCATTTTATACGCCAGGCTATGATTCAATTATTTCCTATACATGGAATTTTAATGATGGAAGCGCACCAGTTGTAACATTTCGTGACACATTATCACATGTTTTTCCGGAACCCGGAACTTACACGGTTGAATTATTAGTTGTTGATACAAATGGCTGCACGGCTTCTGTCTATGAGAATGTTGTCTTTAACCAATTGCCTTCTCCTGATTTTACGTATTCGCAGGGTATATGCGACTCAATACAGTTTTCTGATCAATCTGTAGCAGGTGGAAGTCAAATCAAAAGCTGGTATTGGGATTTTGGAGATTATTCTTCATCTGAAAATTACTCTGTTGAAGAGCATCCTATTCATTACTACCCGCCCAACGATAGCATCTATGATGTAAAGCTGATAATTACAAATCTGAATGGCTGCATTGATTCCATAGTAAAAACAATTACTGTTTACCCTTGTTTACACGCAGAAATTGAGGAGCTTACCGGAATGCTTTGTGCAAAAAGTGAGATTTGCTTTAATGACCTGTCGTATATTTATAGTAACAATTTAGCAATTGATAATTGGCACTGGGACTTCGGCGATGGAACAACGCTTGATTATAGTACTGCACAGAACCCTACATGTCATACGTATGCTGCTGGAGGAACGTATGAAGTTAAGCTAACTATTTCTGTTATGGCACAGGATAATAGCACCCTTAGTGATGAATTCGCATATGTAGTGAATGTGAATCCTGCGCCGACTGCTCAATTTTACATAAGCAGCACATCCTGCTCAGAGTCGCTTACCAACTTTACAGATTTATCTGATGACAATGGAGCGCCCATTAGTATATGGGAATGGGATTTTGGAGATCTTCTAAATCCTGGTGGAGTTTCAAATATTCAGAACCCATCTTATTTTTATTCAGAAGACGGATTATATACTATTGAATTCATTGTTGCGAATGATGTTGGTTGCAGCGATACTATTTATCAGGAGATTGAGATTTATGAAAAACCACAAGCGGAGTTTGTAGCTGATGTTGCCTGCCTTGACAAGCAAACTTTCTTTTTCGACGAATCGATCGAAGGAGGGGCTGTTATTTCTTCCTGGAATTGGAATTTTGGAAATCCACTCTCAATCATTGATACATCTTACCAGGAAAATCCTGTATATACATATTCAACCACTGGCACTTATAATGTAAACCTGATCATTACTGATTTAAATCAGTGTAAGGATACTGTAATAAATCAAATAGACGTTTTTGAAAATCCAACGGCTGGTTTTGAAATTGACGATGATTATGAAAATCAGCAGGGACAAATCAATTTTGTAAATACAAGCAGCGATGCTGTTACTTATTATTGGGACTTTGGCGATGGTCAGTCATCTGAAGAAGAAAATCCAACGATAACCTATTACGAAGATGACATATACACGATTACCTTAATTGTTGCAAACGAAGATAATTGCCTTGATACAATTTCATATCCGTACGAAATGATGTACACAACTCTATATGTTCCAAATGCTTTTGCACCAGGAAATTCGGACGGTATCTATAATCCGGCTATGGCTGAAGACGCGGCTTTCAAAATTAAAGGCGTTAATCTTTCCCAGTACCAGGTAGCAGTTTATGATGCCTGGGGAACCGTCGTTTGGAAAAGTGATGCGCTTATTGATGGACAACCAGCTGAAAGTTGGAATGGCCACTATAATGGTAATGCCAATATGGATTTATGCCCATCGGGTGTTTATACCTGGAAAGTAACTGCCATATTCAGAGATGGAACCGTTTGGAAAGGGAGCAATAATGGGGATAATAACACGAAGCCTTACGGAACGGTTACACTAATCCGTTAAATTAAGGAATTGATGAGGTTGGTTAGGCCTCTTTTACCTTTAGAAATGAGGTTGTGCTTTAAAAAACCGAAAAAAATAAAGCATCAGCATGATCTAAATGACAAGATGACAATCCCGGGCAGTTTATTTTTACCCCGCATGCTGATCAACGCTATATTGGTCTTTAAATAAGCTGGATAAAAAGAAAAAATTATTTTAAATTAGCTTCATGAAAACCTAATTTAAAATCATGAAAAAAATTATCTTATCTATCGTCGTTGTTTTTTTGTCAATCACCGTATTTTCACAACAATATATTGCCTGCGCCCGCAAGGAAAAGGAATGGGGTTATATTGACGAATCAGGAAAATGGGCCATTAATCCACAATTTGAACATGTGCGCAGTATAAGCGAGGGACTTGCCGCTTTTCGTAGCAATGGTGAATGGGGTTTTGTTGACAAAACCGGGAAGTTTGTTGTAAACCCGCAGTTCGAAGCCGTTCGCGATTTTCACGGAGGACTGGCCGCTGTTCAGAAGGGCAAAGAGTGGGGATACATTGACCAAGAAGGTAAATGGATCATTAATCCGCAATTCGAAAAAGCGATGGACTTCTCGGAAGACCTGGCAGCCATTAGCTACCATGGTGAATGGGGTTTTGTTGACAAGAATGGAACCTACATCATCAACCCACAATTTAGCCGGGCGGGTGATTTTTCAGAAGGTTTAGTTGCCGTGCTGATGGGCCGTGAATGGGGCTACGTAGATAAGAAAGGTACCTGGATAATCAATCCGCAGTTTGAAGAAGCAGAACCCTTTAAAGATGGACTGGCGAAGGTGAGGAAGGCAGGCGAATGGGGATTTATCAATAACAGTGGGAAATACGTGATCAACCCACAATTTGATGTAGCTCATGATTTCAGTGAAGGCCTGGCAGCCGTTAGAAAAGGAAGAGACTGGGGTTTTATCGATAATAAAGGAACGTACATCATCAATCCGCAATTTTTGGATGCCGGTGACTTCAGTGAAGGCCTGGCCCCCATCAAAAAAGGAAAAGACTGGGGTTTTATTGATAAAGACGGTAAATATGTGATCAACCCGCAATTTATTAATGCCAGTGGATTCGCAGGTGGACTGGCTGCCGTTCAAATCTTGAAAGAATGGGGATATATCGATAAAGGAGGAAGCTGGGTAGTGAACCCGCAGTTTGAAAAGGCTCATGATTTCAATAATAAGAGAGCGATGGTGCAAAAAGCC
>PKSW01000230.1 GCA_002869465.1 Marinilabiliales bacterium | reverse complement strand
TTTGAAAGCACAAACGAGCTTCCAGGGATGGTTAGAATATGTTCCTAAAATATCTCTACCTAAATCATTTAGCCTTGAGTTTAGGGCTGCATATCGAACAAATTTTGAAGATCCACGCTGGCACACCTACGAAATTCGTCTCCAGCCTGAGTATAAACTGAACAGCTATGTAACTTTTATGGTGGCTGTAGATTTCATTCGTACCCATCAGAATGATCATCTCACCACTTTTGAAATACGTGAAGCGCTGGTCGCTGCCTTGCATATTACACCACGAAAGCGTATTCAAACCGGGATAACTGTGAGAGGAGAACAACGTAATGTACAGGATCTGGAAACAAAAGTATGGACTTCAAGCACCAGGTTAAGGCTTCTTGGAAGTGTGAAATCACCCCTCAATAAAAAATCCATGTCGGCAGAACATGTGTTGTATACTTATGCAGAATTGGAATTTTTTATCACCCCGGATGCTGAAATCCAGGAGCGCTATGCGAATAAATTTCGGGTTTATGCCGCTATGGGATACAAAGTAAAACACAATTTAAAGCTGGAGCTGATGTATATGTGGCAAGAATCAAAAAATACAATTCATGGCGATTTAAGTACCGGACAAAACATTTTCCGTTTCAGGGTGCTGCAAAGCTTTGGTACAAAAAAGAAAAATTAGGATAAAATCAATTACTGAACTTAATGTTTAATTTAGATTATTGAAATGTAACAATAAGAAAACAAGAGAGTGTCAATATATTTCTTGCTAATTAATTTTTTATAAACCATTTAACAACTATTTATTATGAGAGAAAAATCAAAAAATTGGTGGCTTATGCTACTTAAAGGAATCGTTTTAATTGTTTTATCATTTTTTGTATTCAGGCATCCGGTTGAATCACTTGTAGGTTTGGCAGTATTTATCGGAATTGCGCTTTTGTTAACAGGCATCTTTTTGATTATTGCTTCCATTATGGTTAAGGATGTTGATGAAAACTGGGGCTGGCGACTTGCCGAAGGTATTATTGACGTAATTTTTGCATTTGTATTGCTATCCAACCCGGGCATCACTGCTGCAGTATTCCCATTTATTGTAGGCTTTTGGATGATTGTTTATGGAGTAATGATTTTTAGTGGCTCATTTAAAAACAAAAAAGAAGGCGACAGCAATTGGTGGGTAGGTCTGCTGGGCGGAATCTTAACCATCCTTTTTGGCTGGTTTGTAATGACAAACTTATTAGCTGGTGCTGTTACCATCACTATTTGGATTGGTTTGGGCTTGCTAATTCTTGGCATTGTAAACATTGCCGTATCGCTAAAACTCAAAAAGCTGAACGCTGCTATTAATTAAATAAAATAAATTGAACTTTTTCGAAACCAGTCAGGGATTTTGAGTCAGGTTGGATTTGATTTCTTAATGACCGGTTTCGATTGCTTAAATTAACACAATTTAAATATATTATCATGAAAAGAATCACCGTTTTTATGGCTATAATGGTCATAGCAAGTTTTGCTTTTTCACAATCATACAAGGAAGAAGTTGACCTGGTTCAGGCAGCTTTTGGTATGGATAAAAAAGATGTGGTTGCAGCATTTGTTCAGCCAACTGAAGTGCAGAGTTTTGATTTCTGGCTGCTGTATGATGAATATGAAACTGCCCGCAAAGAAAATGGGAAAAAACGACTACAGCTGCTCTTTCAATATGCTGAGCAATACGATAGTATGACCGATGTGCAGGCAGATGCATGGACAAAAGATGTAATAAAGCTTTCTGCTGCCACTGATAAGCTGATTGCAACGTATTACAAAAAAATTGCAAAGGCTACTTCGCCTATCGTTGCCACACAGTTTTACCAGGTAGAGAATTATATCCTTACAGCCATTAGGATGGAAATCCTGGATGAAGTACCTTTTTTAGGAGAATTAGGAGAGTAATGTGAAACTCTTTATAAGGCCAGAGTTAAAAAGGAAAGGTGACCAGACCAATTACCGGGCCTGGTCACCATTTTTTAAATAAAACATATAAACAAAATCGAGAAGGAATCCACATTTTCTCTAAATTGTGCTTTTAACGTTTTTTACATTAAAAACAATTTAAATTCTTAATCTATCTTCCATGCAAAACACCTCCTTTACCGATTCGAGAATGTTTAAGCTTGCAACCTTGTTAGTAGTCTTCGTTGTAACAATTACAATTTTAATAGTCGGTAAATCTTTTCTGATTCCACTTGCTTGGGGCCTTTTAATAGCTCTTGCTTCCATTAAATTTTTAGACAAGCTTGAAAAAAAACTCAAAATCAATCGCCTGCTTAGTTCTTTATTGTTCGTTGGAGTGGTTTTACTGGGTATTCTCTTCTTATTTTACTTTTTTTACAGCGAGATTCGCTCAATTGTTTCAGGAATGCCCTCTTTTTCCAGTAAATTAAGCGGGGTAATCCAAAACCTGTTAACTACTGCCGAAGGCTATGGCATACCTGTACCGGAAAATATTGACAGAAACTCAATCCATGGGTGGGTATCAGGTCATTCGGAGCAAATCACAGCAGCACTTGCCAGTTTTGGAAAAAATTTTGGAAAAATATTTTTAGTAGCCGTTTACTTGTTCTTTTTTACTTTTTTCAGGGATAATTATATTTACTATTTGCGGCTTCGGGAAAATACAGATGCAGGTTATAAAATGGCTTTAAAAAAATACAACGATGTGATGAGCATCATTAATAACTTTATCTCCGGCTATTTCATCATGACAGTGGTGATGGCAATAATGCTTTTTGTTATTTTCCTGCTCGTTGGATTAAAGTACGCACTGTTTTTTGCAATACTTGTGGCACTGCTTTCTCTTCTGCCATACATAGGTTATCCAGTGGGCGCGGTTATCGTTTTTATTTTCGCCTCTATTTTTAATGATACCCTCCTTGTCCCATTGTTGGCTGTTGGCGGGATACTTTTAGCGAATACCTTAAAAAGCTACATACTAAAACCAATCATAATAGGAGATAAAATTAATTTGAACGCATTCATTATTTTCTTATCAGTAATTGTTGGGGGAATGATATGGGGCGTCACAGGGATGATATTATTCATGCCACTGGTTGGTGTAGTAAAGGTATTGTTAGAGTACAATGAGAAAACAAAGCCGCTAACTGCACTTTTGTCAACGGTTCCAAAAGATGTTTTGCATCAAATTGATGAACATGAAAAAATAGTCTCAAAAAAATGATTTTTTAAATACAACTAAACACCTAACCAAATGAACTTATTAGCTATTAACCTTCAGGCATTTATCAGCTTTACCCTTGGAGCAATTTATCTTTTCGTGCTTGGATTTACAATCGTAAAGATATTGCTCGATACACATTCAACATCAAAGACTCTTTCATACTTGCTGGTTGTAATAGCCTTTCCAATAATAGGTATCCTTTTCTATTTCTCTTTTGGAATAAACTATCGTCGTAAAAAATCCAATCAAAAGTCCGGTGATATCTACCACAAAGTCACAAAGGAACTTCAATCCAATATCGAAGACGATACAGACAAACTGGTTACTAAACACAAAAAAATTCTTCAACATTATACTTCACTTATTTCTTTTGTAAGAAATCTTGGTCAGGAGAACCTTAGCGTTAACCAGTTCAAGTTACTCATTAACGGAGAAGAAAAATTTCCTGAAGTATTGAAGGTGCTTGATTCCGCCACGAAGCATATCCACATGGAATATTATGCCTGGGAGAACGATGTCAGAGGAAAACAAATTAGAGACGTACTATTAAAAAAAGCCAAGATGGGCGTTAGTGTGAGGGTCATGTACGACGCTTATGCGAGCCGCAAGATCAAGCACAATATTGTTAAAGAGTTACGAAATGGTGGTGTTGAGATTCACCCTGTAATCAAAGTGAAAATGGCTCAGATTGCAAACCGGGTTAATCACCGCGATCACCGTAAAATTATAATCGTTGATGGAAATATTGGTTTTGTTGGTGGCATCAACCTTTCTGACCGCTATGATAATTCAATTGATACAGGACTCTATTGGCGTGATACCCACATGAAAATTACAGGACCAGGGGTAATGAATATCCAACGGCATTGGATTATTAACTGGCATGCCTGCCAGGACAAGAGACTTGCGTTTAACTATGATCTTCTACCCGATAAACTTATAGAAGAGAAAACGGGAGTAACCGAGCTGTCGCAAATAAATGTTGGTGGCCCTATCTATCCTATGTCAACCATCATGCTTACGTATGCAAAAATGTTTTCGCTGGCACAGAAAAAACTTTACATAACCAATCCTTATTTTATACCCAACGAAACTATTTTGGATGTACTGAAACAAGCTGCTA
>PKSW01000264.1 GCA_002869465.1 Marinilabiliales bacterium | reverse complement strand
TCACCTTCGGGGCAGGTGCAAAAATTAAATGAAGTTCCCAACACTTCTATTTGCAATTCGCCAGAGGTAATAATAAAAGGTTTGTCTGGATTGTGTGCAATGTTAAAATAAGCTTCACCGCTAAAATCAATTTTTCTTGTTTCTGATGCGAAAACTTCAGGATAGCTTATGGTAGCTCCAATATTAGGCGTGATTTCAGAGCCGTCAGACAACGTGATAGGTTGCGTGGGAATTTCCAAAGCCGTGTATTCAAGGTTCAGAGGCTCCTTATCAGTTTTTATACTATTAAAAATAAAATACAGACCGAAAGCTATAACCAATATTGCAGCAACACGCAATGCCACATATAAGAATCTTTTGCTAAAAATCGGCTTATGATCCTGAATACCTGTCGAAAGAGATTCAATAGCTTTTATACGCAGATTTAGTTCTTTCCAGCCAGCATCAACATCCACAGCAAGCCCTTGGTCTTCCAATGCTGAATAATTCCAAACTTTTTTATACTCATTAAAAACGGCTTGG
Organism: Marinilabiliales bacterium; assembly: GCA_002869465.1. GTDB lineage: Bacteria > Bacteroidota > Bacteroidia > Bacteroidales > F082 > UBA4459. The sequence goes on along the minus strand of PKSW01000264.1, from coordinate 3,830 downwards.
TTATCCGGAGATTGCATCAGCCAGGCTTCAAACGAGGATTTTTCCTCATCAGAGCAATTTCCTGATAAGTACTTGCTAAAAAGATTCGAATATGTATCGTTTATTTTCAACTACTAATTCCTCCTCTTAATTAAAATGGATGTACCTCTTAGACAATCATTTTCAATATTACCCTTATCTTCTTTACAAAAAATGTTCAATTTATTTTTCATTTTTCCAATCGCTTATAACAACCATAGCAGCTGAATTAAAAAAATAGTCATGTAATCTTTTAGCACAACCCGCAAATAGCTGAGTGATTTTGACATTTGTGCTTCCACAGTTTTAACAGAAATAGTCAGATGTTCTGCTATTTGACTGTACTTCATGTCCTCAAATCTGCTCAATTCGAAAATCTTTCTGCGTTTTTCGGGCAATTTCAGAATGGCGCTTTTAATCACTTTTTTCAATTCTTCTTCTTCCAATTTTAGCTGGCCATTTTCACTTTGGTTAACAGGAAATTGTTCTTTATCAATTAAGTATTTCTGTTTTATTTTTTGCTGTTGCAGATAATTTAATGCATGGTTTTGAACTGCCCTGTACAGGTATGATTTCACCGAAGTATTTATTTCCAGCTCATTCCTTTTAATCCAGATTTTCAGGAATAATCCCTGGACGATTTCTTTTGCTTCTTCCAAGTCGCCCACATATCTCATGCAATAGAAACACAAAGGGGGATAATAAAGCCTGTAGATCTCCTCGAAAGCTTTTTTATCTCCATCTTTTAGTCCTTGTATCAGCCTTTGCTGATCATCCATAATTTTAACGAATTATTTCTTCTTAGTTAATTTCTCAGGGAAATACCAATCCTATCCTCCTTATAAAAGTCAGGTAACAAAAGTATGGAATAATTTCTAATTTCCTTATACGGGCGTCTCATGTTCTGTGATGAAATAATTTTTAAGCAACGCCTTTATATTTATTAGATTTGCAGCCCTAACCAGATCAAGTGGAGGCTAAAAACAATACATTCATTTCATGGACAATTCTCATATCTCTCGCTCTTGTTTGGGGGAGTTCGTTCATTCTCATCAAAAAATCCCTGATTTATTTTAGTGCCACTGAAGTAGGTCTGTTGCGGGTTGTTCTCAGTTTTCTTTTCCTGCTTCCGGTCGCCTTTATTCATTTCAGGTCCATCAGCCGCAAGCATTTCCTCTATTTAACCCTGTCGGGATTTATCGGAAGCCTCATACCCGCCCTGTTATTTGCCAAAGCACAAACCGTTATCGATAGTGGTCTCGCAGGCACGCTGAATTCGCTGACACCTCTTTTTACACTGTTACTGGGATTGTTATTTTTCAGGCTTCAAACCAAATGGTACAATATACTGGGCGTTATCATTGCTATGGCGGGCGCAATGGCATTGATCTATGTAAGCTCTGATTCAGGCTTTACTTTTAATTTCAAATATGCCATGCTGGTGATCCTTGCCACGATTTGCTATGCCTTTAATGTTAATTTTATCAAAGTTTTCCTGAAAGAACTTACATCCCTTGTTATTACCACTTTCAGTTTTTTCTATATAGGCATCCCGTTGACAGTGTATGTGATCTTTTTTAGCGATATACCGCACAAACTTTTAACAGATACAACTACCCACACGGGCCTGGGTTATTTGCTTATTTTATCCATTGCCGGAACCGGCCTGGCGCTCATATTTTTTAACAAACTCATCAAGATCAGCAGCCCCGTTTTTGCTTCTTCGGTAACTTACCTGATTCCCGTGGTGGCCATTATCTGGGCATTAATTGATGGGGAGACATTTCATTGGCTTTATTTTTTATGTTTTTTACTTATCCTTTCTGGTATCTTTCTGGTACATGCAAGCCCATACAGAAAATTAAATATAAGTTCCTGGTTATTATTTAGGAAAGAGAAATGAAAAATGTAAACAAATATTTGTTAATTGGTTTTTTTTACTATTTTTGCACCTCCAAAATTCACGGTGAATTTTAAACTAAAGAATTAAAGCATGTACGTAATTGTTGATATAGCCGGACAGCAAATGAAAGTAGAACAGGGTCAGGAAGTCTTTGTTCACAGGCTTGAAGGTGAAGAAGGCGATAAACTGGAATTCGACAAAGTGCTGTTGGTGGATAATGATGGTAAGGTTAAAGTTGGCAAACCCAATGTAAAGGGTGCCAAAATTGACGTAAAAATTGTTAACCATTTAAGAGGCGATAAAGTTGTTGTTTTCAAGAAAAAAAGAAGAAAAGGATATCAAAAATCAAACGGTCACCGTCAGGACTTAACCAAAGTACTGATAGAAACTATAACTGTTTAACCAGCCCAACGGGCAAGAAAACTTTAAAAAATGGCTCATAAAAAAGGAATGGGTAGTTCCCATAACGGTCGTGATTCACAAAGCAAACGCTTAGGCGTAAAAATATATGGCGGTCAGTTTGCAACTGCCGGTAACATTATTGTTCGCCAGAGAGGTACCAAACATCATCCCGGAATCAATGTAGGCATGGGAAAAGACCATACGCTATTTGCTTTGGTTGATGGAACAGTTGAATTCAGAAAGAGAAAAGATGACACTTCGTATGTAAGCGTTATCCCTGCTGAAGCAGAAGCAAACTAGATTTGCGATTAAAAGATATTTGAGAACCGGCTTTATGCCGGTTTTTTTATGCTTAATCGTCAGAGAAATCTTTAAGCAATTTGCGGTATTGTGAAAATACATTGGCCCTGGAAACAAACCCCATATATTTCCCATCATTTAACACGACCAGGTTGTATTTTCCCGAGTGCTGAAATTTTGAAGCCACTGTCTCCATATCATCGTCAAATTCAACAATTTTTGTGGGCATAAACATCAGGTCTTTCACCAGGGTGGTTTCATACATTTCTGTCTGAAACATAATGTGCCTGATCTGATCCAGAAAAATGATTCCATAGAAATTGTTATCCTTATCCACGACCGGGAAAATATTTCGGCTTGAATCTTTGATCACATTGATCAGTTCTCCCAGCGTCTGATCAGGGCCAATTATGCTGAAATTCTTTTCGATCAGGCTGGTCACATTCATCAGGGTAAGCAGGGCTTTATCTTTATGATGGGTGATCATATCACCCCTTTTCTTCATTTGAATGGTGTAGATCGATTTAGGAACTATGAATTTAGCAATGCCATACGAAGTGGTAGCCACAATCATGATCGGGAACATCAACTGGTAGCCGTTGGTAATTTCTGCTATGAGGAAAATTGCGGTTAAAGGTGCATGCACTACGCCAGCCAGCATACCCGCCATTCCTGCCAGTGCAAAGCTGCTAAGTGTGAGGTCTGCCAATCCAAAATAATTCAACACACTGGCGAAAAGTAATCCAGCCATTGTGCCAATAAAAAGAGTGGGTGCGAAAATTCCACCAACGCCACCAGCCCTGAATGTTAAAGAAGTAGCGACTACTTTAAGCATCAATATGCCAAACAACAGTAATAAGGCAATATGTAATTGTCCTTTCAGGTCATAAAACAAGCTATTATTAAAAAGGAAATCGAGTTTGCCTGACAGTGCCATATTTACATCTTCATAACCTTCTCCATATAAGGATGGAAATAAAAAGATTAAACCACCTAGTAAACTCGCTCCCACCAGGAATTTCGGAACCCAGCCTTTGATTTTTCCAAATACTTTGCCTGAAAACACATAGAACTTAATGAAATAAACAGAAACCAGTGCCGTAAATAATCCCAAACCAAAATAGTAAGGCGTCTCTTTCATTTTAAAAATATGCTCTACTACCGAAGGATAGAGAACATCCTGCCCCAGGAATGCATAGGAGGTGAG
>PKSW01000312.1 GCA_002869465.1 Marinilabiliales bacterium | reverse complement strand
TCATGTATAAATCAGTTACGCATCTTTAATCTGTTGCAAAAGTAATAATACTTTCATATGACCAATTTACAATCTTCATTAATTAATTAGGTACCGGATGTGATATTTTATGAACCGTTTGCCTGTTGAAAAGCTTTACTTCGGTTGAAGAGAATTGCCAGGTGGTATTTCTCCAAATTCCTCCCCCTACCCGCTCCAGAGGGGGAAAATAAAAAGGAAAATTAAGTCGAAAGACAGCATCTTTCTTTTCTCTATTTTTGTATGATATTATTTTCAATATGGTATTGATCAAATCTATTTCGGGTATTCGCGGCACGGTTGGCGGAAAAACGGGTGAAAACCTCACGCCGCTTGATATTGTCAAATTTACCGCAGCTTTTGCTGCTTTTGTTAAAAAGAAATTCGAAGAGAAGAAAATACAATTCGTTGTTGGACGAGATGCCCGCATGTCGGGCGAGATGGTGGAGCAGATTGTTGTGGCTACCTTGTCAGCATCGGGCATTGATGTGATCAACACCGGGCTTTCGACTACACCAACTGTTGAAATGGCGGTGATCGAATCCGGTTCGCAGGGTGGTATCATCATTACAGCCAGCCATAACCCGAAAGAATGGAATGCGCTGAAGCTGCTGGATGAAAACGGTGAATTTATATCGGGGGAAGATGGATGGCAGGTGCTTGAGATAGCTAAAAAAGAAGCATTTGATTTCGTACTTGTTGACCAACTGGGCAAGGTTCGTGCAGACGACACAACCATTGATAAACATATTGCCCGTATTCTTAAATTAGACCTTGTTGACATGAATACCATTGCGAAAGCCGGTTTTAAAATCGTAGTTGATGCAGTGAATTCGACCGGTGGCATTGCCATTCCACGCTTGTTGAAAGCCCTGGGTATTGAGAAGGTAACAGAACTTTACTGTACACCTACGGGCGATTTTCCGCACAACCCGGAACCCCTGCCCGAGAACCTGACTGCCATTTCAAAAAAAGTGATTGAAACCGGCGCCGACCTGGGCATTGTGGTGGACCCGGATGTGGACCGGTTGGCACTGGTGATGGAAAACGGGGAGATGTTTGGTGAAGAATATACACTGGTAGCAGCAGCTGATTATGTGCTGCAGCATCAAAAAGGAAATACGGTTTCCAACCTTTCTTCCAGCAGGGCATTAAAGGATATAACCCAAACACATGGTGGCAGCTATTTTGCTTCGGCAGTGGGTGAAGTGAACGTGGTGGAAAAAATGAAAGAGGTGGATGCTGTGATCGGCGGCGAAGGCAATGGAGGCGTGATTTACCCTGAACTGCATTACGGGCGTGACGCATTGGTGGGTATTGCTTTGCTTCTGACTTACCTGGCAAAAAAGCAAATCAGTTTATCGGAGTTAAAAAAAACTTATCCGGCTTATATCATCTCAAAAAATAAAATTGAGCTGGAAAAGTCTGAACAGTTGGAAGCATTGTTCAATCTTATTAAAAGCCATTATGCCTCCTACCCTGTTTCGACCATTGACGGCGTTAAAATTGATTTTGAAGACGGCTGGGTACACCTGAGGCCTTCCAATACAGAGCCCATCATCAGGATTTATGCTGAGAGCGCTGATAAAGCCAAAGCTGATTCATATGCAAAGGAAATTATCCAGATGGCAGTTGATTTTATAAGTCACTCTTAATAAACCTTTGAAAATCAATCGGGCAAACTATTGCAAGGCTTTTAAAAATTTCCTTACTTTGTGTGGCACAACCCAATTGTTTCCTGATGCGGAAAAAAAAGAGAAAGATCATCAAGTACAAAACCGTTACTTTCAAGTTATCGGCCAAGCAGATGAAATCGCTGAGGAACTATTGCCGTGCCCGCAAAACCACACCTACAAAGCTCATCAAAAAGAGCATCCGAAACTATACCGAATATTTTTCGAACGAAGTTCCTGAAAAATACCATGTGTCGCACAACCAGCTTGAACTGTTTGACAAAGGGCACGAAGACATTGAATTATTTGGCTAGATGATCAGCCATTGGCTTGAAATTACCTTCCCTCCTCTTGTTTGAAAATAAGAATAATTCATATTTTGTTTATTTTTTAATGAAAATATTTAAACATTATAAGATTCAGATTGTTTTGTTGTAAATGATATTGGGAAATATCATATTGAATAATAAAAACATAAAACATATAAACATGAAACGTATTTCAATTTTAATAATGGTATTTGCAACGATGTCATTAAGCGTATTAGCTCAGAAGTCAAAAAACATTGTAGAAGTAGCAGCTGGGTCGAGTGACTTTACAACTTTAGTTACTGCCTTAAAAGCTGCCGATTTAGTAGGTGCGCTTGAAGCAGATGGTCCATTTACCGTTTTTGCACCCACCAATGAGGCATTTGCCAAACTTCCGGCCGGAACTGTTGAAACCTTGCTGAAACCAGAGAACAAAGCCAAGTTGAGCGGCATTTTAACTTACCATGTGGTTTCCGGTAATCTTGATGCAGCAGCTGTTGTGGATGCCATTAAACAAGGCAAAGGTAAAGCCGTATTGACTACACTTTCAGGATCTAAATTAACTGCTGCTATTGTGAAAGGTAAAGTAGTTTTAACGGATGAAAACGGTGGACAAGTCACAGTAACAACAACGGATCTGAAAGCAACAAATGGCGTGATCCATGTGATTGATGGCGTATTGCTACCCTAAAGTTTAATTATTAAACTTTTTATAGAGCCAGCGAATTGTTCGCTGGCTTTTTTTGTAAAATCCGGATAACCAAAAGCCATGCTTATAATTTATCCATGGAACATTCATTGATTTGATTTTTTTTGTAATTTGGTACAGTCTCAGCTGCTATAACCTCATTATGCCCTTGCCAAATATCACATTAAAAAAATTACAGCATCGCGGCAAAGATTGTATTGGCCTTTACTTTGATTACAATAAAGAACTGATCGCTCATACCAAAAAGCTTCCCGGCGCACTGTGGAGCGCTTCGAACAAATGCTGGTATGTTGAAGACAGGAACAATGCCTTGCACCGTCTTTTTGTACATTATAAAGGTGTGGCCTGGTTAAACAATGAGATAAAATCTGATAAGAAAAGGATAATTATTCCTGCAAAGAAGCCCTTAAACACCTATAAAAGCAGGCTGAACGAGAGCGCAAAGAATGAACTGGGAAGATTTAGAAAATGGATGGAATCAAAGCGTTACAGTAAGAGCACAATTGACACGTATTTGGGTATACTTTCTTCGTTTTTTGGCTTTCACCACCTGAAAAAACCGGGTGATATAGCAATGGAGGATGTAAACAGCTTCAATTTTGAGGTTGTTGTAAAAAACAATTACTCGATAGTTTACCAGCGGCAATTTATCAATGCATTAAAACTATTTCTTAAAAACGGAAAAGGATTTAAGATTGATCCAGAAACGCTTGAGCGCCCGAGGAAAGCGAAGAAATTACCAGTTGTATTATCGCGCGAAGAGGTTTTAAGGCTTTTGCTTGCTACTCCCAACTTGAAACATCGTACCATTTTAACCATGCTTTATGGTTCAGGGTTGCGTATTAGTGAATTGATCAATTTAAAAATTGCTGATATTGATTTTGCCAGGAAGCAAGTGTTTATCAGGGATGCCAAAGGCAGGAAAGACAGGGTTGTTGCTTTATCAGAACGCATTTACGGCTTGCTGAATGATTACCTTCGCACCTATCAACCTGACGTTTACCTTTTTAATGGGCAGGAAAATTTAAAATACACAGCAGGAAGTGTTCGTCATTTTTTAGCAAGAGCCTTAAAACAAGCGGGTATAAAAAAAAGGGTAACACCCCACACATTACGGCACAGTTATGCCACACATTTACTTGAAGGCGGTGTTGATTTGAAATATGTGCAGGAATTACTTGGGCATAGCAGGCCTGAGACCACACAGATATATTTACATGTAACAAAAAAGCAATTGCTGGCCATTAACAGTCCTATTGACACTTTGTTGGATGAGGCAAAAAAAGAGCAGATGTTACTGGATATAAAACATAAAACCTAATCATATCCCGGATATTATGCAGATAAAAGATACATTTACTGATTATATAACGAGTTGGGCACCATAAAACAGAATTGAATGCACAATTAAACCTAGACAAAATGAGAATTCAATTTATAATCATACTTACATTCATTTTTATAATATCTAGTTGTAAAAAGGAACTCGGTGTTTTTCCACTTAACGAAATGAAAAATGAAAATCCGTACACAGGTAATGAAACACTTAAATACTTAGACAACAATGGTGATACGATTATTTTTAACGGGAATGGAAGATACACGGAAGAATTTCATTCTGAAGCATATTATGGTCGGAAAGGACAGTATTATG
>PKSW01000015.1 GCA_002869465.1 Marinilabiliales bacterium | reverse complement strand
TTTCTGTTGACAGTGCCCGTGCAATTTAATTTTTCTTCGATCGGATGTGAAAGCTTCTTTACTAATATTTCCTGCTTTCATTTCCCTTTCCAGGAACTCATCTATCATCAAAGCGTAGGATGCCAGTATTTTAGATTCTTCCTTTAGCGCATTATCCACCAATTCGGGATACTCATCTCTAAAAGTTAAAATAGCTGATGGCTCGATTCCTACCAATGGGGTTTCATCAGAAACAATACCATATAGCAAAGCCACATTTTTATTGGCAATTTGTTTTGCTTTTCTAAGAAGGCCTTTAGAGAGAAAAGTCCGGGCACTTTCCAGGTGCTTTGGAATAATCACTTCGTATCCGAGTTTGTTCAGCAGCAATATGGTTTTAATGCCAATATCTGCATCGTTGAAACGGGTAAACTCATCATTGAACAGGTACACTTTTCCGTTTGGATATTCCTTTGATGCATATTGACCGTTCTTTACCAGCCATTTTTCTAAGCGTCTACTAGAAAGTAATGGGAACTTTCTTTTCTTTGAAAATCCGAGTATCCCAGCATTTAACTTTGCTAAAAAAGGATTCTGATTGATAAAATTATACACAACCGGAAGGTAACTCCCAAGCAAATTGATGGTAGCAATATTTGCTATGATTCGCGATCGCAGAGGAATTCCATGTTCTTCATAATAATGCTGGAGGAACTCTGCTTTTAATTTGGCGACATCAACACTTGATGGGCATTCCGATTTACAGGCTTTACATGACAAACAAAGTTCCATCGCTTCATAAATCTCCTGGTGATCAAATGGATTCTTTTTTGCAGAATGGGTCAGAAATTCGCGCAATATATTGGCCCGTGCCCTGGTGGAATGTTTTTCGTCACGTGTGGCCATATAGCTAGGGCACATGGTGCCGCCCACCAGTTCAGTTTTCCGGCAGGCACCTGCTCCATTGCATTTCTCGGCAGCACGCAGAATGCCCAGATCATTGGAGAAATCAAAAACGGTTTCAATTTCTTTCGTCTGTTGCCCGGGTTGATAACGTAAACTGGTATTCATCAAAGGCGTGTCGACAATCTTGCCCGGATTGAAAATATGATCCGGGTCCCAGGTGTTTTTTATGTCCTTCAGCAGCTGGTAATTGTGCTCCCCAATCATGATGGGAATAAACTCACCCCGAAGCCGCCCGTCTCCATGTTCACCACTTAATGAACCTTTGTATTTTTTAACCAGATATGCTGTTTCTTTGGCTATCTGATGGAATAACTGAACATCATCTGGATTTTTGAGATCTAAAATGGGTCGCAGGTGAAGTTCGCCGGTGGCAATATGCGCGTGATATACGCAGTCTTTGTTGTATTTCTTTAAAATCTCGACAAACTCTTTAATATATGCCGGCAATACCCTTGGATGAACGGCTGCATCTTCGACAACGGCCACCGGCTTGGCATCGCCTTTCATATTGCTTAAAACACCAAGTCCTGCTTTTCTTAACGCCCACACCCTGGGAATGTCAGTGGATGTAACTACAGGAAAATGGAAACCATAATTCTGGTTTCGCATCTCGTTTTCCATGAATTTAGCTTTTTCATGAATCTCCTGCTCATTCTTTGCTGCGAATTCAATAATTAAAATGGCACCGGGATCACCCTGGATAAAGAAACGGTTTTTGTTTTGAGCAATATTCTCTTTAGTTAAATCAAGGATGGCTTTGTCCATTAACTCGATAGCCACCGGTTTATGCTTTAAGGCGATGAGATTGGCCTCCAGCGCATCTTCGATGCTTTCCAGGTGCACACATACAAGTGCCTTGTGTTTCGGGGGCAGATCGACCAGGTTTAACTTGATCTCGGTGGTAAATGCCAATGTTCCTTCTGAACCAGCCAATATTTTTGAAAAGTTAAACAGTTCGCCTTCAGCTTTAAATGGTTGCGTATTTAATAACAGGTCGATGGCATAACCCGTATTTCTTCTTTTAATCTCTGGATCAGGATACTCCTTTTTAATCTGTTCCCTGTTTTCAGGCTGATTTAATATCCCGGAAATATTCCTGTATATTTGGTTTTCTAATGTATCACCATGGCATTTAGTTTCAAATTCTTTGTTACTCAATGGCCCGAACACGGCTTCGTTTCCATCGCTTAAAATAGTACTCACTTCAATCGTATGATCCCGGGTGCTGCCATATACCAGCGAATGTGCCCCACAGGCATTATTACCCAGCATACCACCCATCATACAGCGGTTGGAAGTGGAGGTCTCCGGTCCAAAGAACAATTCGTGTTCTTTTAATACCAGGTTCAGCTCATCAAGTATCACACCCGGCTCAACCCGGGCCCATTTTTCCTGTTTGTTAATTTCCAGAATTCGGGTCATGTGTTTCGACACATCGACAACAATTCCATGGCCAACTACCTGCCCGGCTAAAGATGTGCCGGCAGTTCGAGGAATGAGTGAGGTTTTATGGTCCCTGGCAAAGCGGATCAGTTTTTTGATATCCTCTTTATTTCTTGGATAAGCCACCGCCAGAGGCAATTCACGATAGGCTGAAGCATCTGTGGCGTACATCAACCTGTCAGACAGGCTGAAGAAGAATTCTCCATCCATCGCATCTCTCAGTAATTCAAGTTGCTGCTGTAGTTTTAAGTCTATCGTTCGATGGTTCATTTGCCTTTTTTCAGAATCATGCTTATTTTAGTTTTCCGGGAGGTTATCGGTGCTTTCAAAAATTTTATCTGCTGATTTTGCAATAAATCCACCATATAATTTACCTGTCTGATCGGGGTATCTGCGGGCAAATTCGTAATAGCAGGAAGGAATATTGAAAACGCCTTTTTTAAATTGAACATCAAGCTTTCCGGCTTTGGTGCTGCTCTGTTCGAGTAATTCTTCCGGTGTGCCTTTTACTTCACCTCCAGAAGCATTCAATACAAACCCCTGATCTTTCAGGAATTGATTGAGCACATAAATGTCGTTGTATTTTTTCAACGCATTAATGCTTACTGTAAAGTGATTGGCCCTGAAACCATACACATATAGCCAGGCAGCATATTCTGATTCTTCTTTCAGCTTCAGATAGGTATCGTATTCGGGCGTTCCCCAAACATTCCCTGCATGGATAAGCGAAGATGCATCAAGTATTTTTTCAGGAATTCTATCAATTAATTCAGCTACGCTCGTTTGCAAAAAAGGACTGAAATATTTTGGTTGTAAGGCACTTATAAAAATACGGGGCGCATCCCTGAAAGGTTTGTATTCGTAATGTTTGGCCACCAGTTTCTTTTCTTCAAAAACATAATCGCCTTTGTATTCGTAACCTGCATCAATAAATGGTTTGGCAAGTATATCAATGCTGATACGCGGATCATCAAATGTGCGAAAAGCAATGTGGTCATTCACAACCGTTTCGCCTTCGCTGACCAGCAGGTCATACACCCGTTTGGCTTCCGGATTCTGACTGATATAATCGTGCCACAGTTGGTCGAATAATTTTTGAGCTTTTATCATGGTTCAATCAGTTCATAGTATGATTAATAAAACCATTCGAAAATCTTTCAAATGATCATGCGAAGATAAGGATGAACATTTATTTGTGCCGGTTATATCCAATTATTTTTTCAATTCTTATCCAGGTAAAGATGGATAATTTCATGAATTATTTAAAGTAAGCATTTTAAGATTACTTTTGCACCCTATTTTTTTTAAGCCAAAATTTATGCATAATATCAGAAACATCGCTATCATCGCCCACGTTGACCATGGTAAAACTACATTAGTGGACAGGATGTTACACCAGGTTAAACTCTTCAGGGATAACCAGGAAATGGGAGACCTGATACTCGACAGCAACGACCAGGAGCGGGAACGCGGAATTACCATTCTTTCAAAAAATGTTTCAATTCGATACAAAGACGTGAAGATCAATATTATTGATACACCGGGCCACTCCGATTTTGGAGGTGAAGTGGAACGGGTATTAAATATGGCCGATGGTGTTCTTTTACTGGTAGATGCTTTTGAAGGGCCGATGCCGCAAACACGCTTTGTGCTACAAAAAGCTATTGATTTGGGATTGAAGCCTATCGTGGTAATTAATAAGGTGGATAAACCCAATTGCCGACCTGATGAAGTACATGAAGCTGTTTTCGATCTGATGTTCAACCTGGGTGCCACAGAAGACCAGATTGATTTCCCGGTGGTATTTGGCTCATCAAAAGAAGGTTGGATGTCGGATGACTGGCAAAAACCGGCTGAAGATGTTTCTCATTTGCTGGATGTGATCATCGAGCATATCCCACCTTCCAAATTTGTCGACGGTACGCCACAAATGCAGATCACTTCGCTTGATTATTCTTCATACGTGGGAAGGATAGCAGTTGGCAGATTGAGCA
>PKSW01000370.1 GCA_002869465.1 Marinilabiliales bacterium | reverse complement strand
GAGGATATAAAAAAAGGTGATTTGGTGCTTGAAAAAGGTACCTGCATCGAGCCACAACATATCGCAGTGATGGCTTCCGTTGGCTGTAATGAGCCACTGGTCTCAAAACAACCGAAAATAGGCATCATTTCCACAGGTGACGAACTGGTGGAACCGTTTGAGTACCCAGCCCAGTCGCAAATCAGGAATAGCAATGCATACCAACTTATTGCACAAGTGCAAAGAGCTGGTGGAACTCCCAATTACATGGGCATTGCAGAAGACTCAGAAGAAGTTACTTTTAGCACCATTTCAAAAGCATTAGAAGAAAACGATATCGTACTACTGACTGGTGGTGTTTCCATGGGTGATTTCGATTTTGTACCGGATATCATGGCAAAAGCCGGAGTTGATATTAAATTCAGATCTATGGCCGTGCAACCCGGCAAACCAACCCTATTCGGCACTTTCGATCAACATAAATTCATTTTTGGATTACCTGGAAACCCGGTTTCTTCATACACCCAATTTGAATTGCTGGTACGACCCCTTATGTTAAAATTAATGGGGATAAGGGAACTCCCCAAGCCGGTAAAACTACCCATGGGGGCAACCTATAAAAGAAGAAAATCCGTTAGGAAATCATTTCTACCAGTAATGATCCGCGAAGATGGAAAAGTATACCCGGTCGAGTATCATGGCTCAGCACATATCCATTCCTATGTTTTTGCCAATGGCATCACATCAGTTGATATAGGTAAGGAAACATTAGAAAAAGGAGAACTAGTAGATGTACGACCAATTTAACCGGAAAATAAATTACCTGAGAATCTCCGTTACAGACCGGTGTAACCTAAGATGCACTTATTGCATGCCTGAATCAGGGATACAATTGATGGACCATGCCGATATCATTACTTATGAAGAGATCGTGGAAGTAGTGAAAAAAAGCATACAAATGGGAATTGATAAAATAAGGATCACCGGTGGCGAACCGCTGGTAAGAAAGGGTATTGTCGATCTCGTAGCTATGGTCGCCCAAATTCCGGGCGTGAAGGATTTTGGTTTATCTACCAATGGAGCCAACCTAAAAAAATATGCCAAAGCTCTGAAAGAGGCTGGTTTACATAGGGTAAATGTCAGTCTTGATACACTAGATCCTGACAGATACCATCAGATAACAAGAATTGGCCATGTTGAAGATGTTCTGGAAGGAATTTCAGAAGCCCAGCGGGTAGGTTTGAATCCGGTAAAGATCAACTGTGTTATTAAAAAATCATCCCAGGAGCCTGACGCCCTGGAAGTGGCGGCTTATTGCAGAAAAAACAACCTGCAAATTCGTTTCATACATCAAATGGAATTGAATATGGGGCATTTTTCTGTAGTGGAAGGTGGCGAAGGCGGTGATTGCACAATCTGTAACCGGTTGCGTCTAACGGCTGATGGAAAGATCAAACCCTGTTTGTTCAGCAACCTGGAATATAACATCAGGGAGTTTGGAATAGAAGAAGCTATAAACCTGGCATTGAAACATAAGCCCAAATGTGGAACTACCAACACGAAAGGAAGTTTTTATAACATGGGAGGCTAAAAATAAATTATAAACTATGAGCAAACTAAGTCATACGAACGAAAAAGGAAAAGCCCATATGGTAGATGTGGGGTGTAAACCAAACCAAGTAAGAACTGCTTTAGCAGAAGGTTTTATAAGCCTGAATTCGAAAACAATTAACCTGATCAAAGACAACCAGGTGAAAAAAGGTGATGTGCTTACCATAGCTGAAATTGCCGGCATCCAGGGCGCAAAACGCACCAGCGAACTCATTCCGCTTTGTCATCCCATACAAATTACCAAAGTAGATGTAAAAGCAAGTGTTGAGGATAACGGCGTGAAAGTGAATTGTATGGTGAAATGCATCGGTCCAACAGGAGTTGAAATGGAAGCACTGAATGGTGTGAGCATTGGCTTGTTAACTATTTACGACATGTGCAAGGCTGTTGATAAGAGCATGATCATAGGTGAAGTTAAACTGTTAGAAAAAACAAAAGAGGATTTCTAAAAATGGAACAGAAAACAATCAAAATACTCAGTACGAATATCTCAATTGAAAAAGGCACTATAAAAAAACCTGTACATCAGATCGAAATGAATGATCACGGTGTAAAAGGTGACGCACATGCAGGTAGCTGGCATCGCCAGGTAAGCATGTTGGGTGTTGAAAGTTTTAAAAAATTCTCAGAAATAGCCGGCAGGGAAATTGCCTTTGGAGAATTTGCCGAAAACATAACTACCGAGGGAATGGAACTTTTTAAAACCACGCCCCTCGATCGCTTTTCAAATGAAAATATTGAATTAGAGGTGACCCAGATCGGCAAAAAATGCCACGGTAGTTCTTGTGCTATTTTTCGTGAGGTAGGCAATTGTGTGATGCCGAAGGAAGGAATTTTTGTTCGTGTAATTAAAGGCGGCAATTTAAAAACAGGGGATGTGCTCAACTACCATCCAAAAATCTTCAAAATACTGATCATCACTTTAAGTGACAGAGCCAGCAAAGGAGAGTATTCGGATAAAAGTGGCCCCAAAGTGAAAGAAGCACTCGAAACTTTTGCTGCTTTTAGCAACTTTAAATTGAGCTTTGAAAATGTGATTATCCCGGATGATGAAAACCAGCTAAAAAATATCCTGACCAGCGCCAAAGACACCTACGATTTTATTTTTACAACCGGCGGAACCGGTATTGGCCCGCGGGATATCACAGTGGACGTTGTAAAACCCTTACTCGATAAAGAAATTCCGGGTATCATGGACATGATTCGTATGAAATATGGTATGGAAAAACCCAATGCGCTAATCAGCAGAAGTATTGCAGGACTCATGAATACATCCATGATATTTGCTTTGCCAGGCAGCGTAAAAGCCGTAAATGAGTACATGAGTGAAATCACAAAAGTATTAGAGCATCTTGTTTTAATGCTTTATAGCATTGATGCGCATTAGAAGCAGACGACTTCTTTTCCCAATAGTTATATACTTACTATACTGAAACACAGCTAGAAGTGGCGCTTCACTTCGATTTCCAGCACGATTCTCTTGTGAAAAACTGTTTTTTTTTGTATCTTCGCATTCCTTTAAAAAGAATACATGTTGTTCTTTTACATATGATAAAATCTGCTAATTATAAGGACACCGAATAATTATGAATAATTTGAACCTGGAAGATAAAATTGGATTGGATGTTAAAGCACTTAAAATTGTTCATAAAATTCTAATTGAGAACCCGCAGGTAAAAACCATATTTGAATCTTCGGAAACCTATCTTGAAGCTCGTCTTAAACTAAGACAGTGGGTGCTGGAATACCTCAATGCACATTCCCAAGCACTCAATTATTACCTGAAAAAAGCAAGGGGTATGAATGCGTTGAAAAAAATCTCATGGCGCGACTATGCAGCCATCCGCTTAATGGATTACCTGGATAATGATGGCAAAACCTTTGCTGATCCCAACCGCAAAAACAAACGGATCATCAGTCAGCCCATTAAAAACTTATGGCTGGCCATTCACTACGGAAAAGGAAGTGCTAAAAGCGATTTTTTTATTGATATGCTTTATTTATTCCGTCAATTAAATGGCATACTACCACGCAGGATACCGAATTACGACCAGGTAAACCAGTGGATGGGCAATCATCTTTCAGGTCTGGATGCTGATATCCGGGAATTGCGACAAGTTAATAAAGAGAGAATACTCAGAATTATCATCCGTAAAATTGAAAAAGGCGATATTAAAAGTGGACGGTTCAGATTTAATCAGGGTTTGAGCGATGCAGAAAAGTTCAAAACGGCAATGGAGTGGTGGAACGATCACAGGTTCCATTTAACATTCGCTGTTAGAAACCCGACCGATTTAAATGAAATGCTTGATTTTTCCCTTCGTGAAGACACATTGAAAATACTTAAAAAAGCCGAAATCAAAGGCATTCCCATTTTTGCAAACCCGCATTACCTTTCACTAATTAGTGTCGATACCAAACCGGGTTTAACAGGTGCCGACCAGGCGTTGAGAGAGTATATTTTACCTAACAAGCAGCTCGTAAATGAATTTGGAAATATCCATGCTTGGGAGAAGGAAGACATTATTCAACCCGGAGAACCCAATGCAGCAGGATGGATACTTCCCCCCTATCATAATGTGCACAGGCGTTATCCCGAAGTAGCAATTTTAATTCCTGATACGGCTGGCAGGGCTTGCGGCGGACTCTGCGTTTCATGCCAGCGAATGTATGATTTCCAAAGCGGCCGCTTTAATTTCGACTTGATGAAATTGATGCCGAAAATCTCATGGCCCGAAAAATTGGAATTGTTATTGAAATACTGGGAAGAAGATCCGCAATTACGCGATATATTGATCACAG